>NZ_BSRG01000001.1:300000-406688 GCF_040363165.1 Thermus sp. LT1-2-5
CCTACGCCGCCCCAAGCCTCTTCCACGACAAGCGGGCCCTTTTGGCCGAGGCGCTCTCCCGCCTTTCCCCCTGGCCGGAGGGGGCGCGGGTCTTCTTCACCCCCTCGGGGGCCGAGGCCAACGAGGATGCCATCAAGTTCGTCCGCCACCTCACGGGGCGGTTTAAGATCCTGGCCGCCTACCGCTCCTTTCACGGGGCCACCCACGGGGCGGCGAGCCTCACCGGGGAAAACCGCCGCTTTCCGGCGGAGCCCGGGATCCCGGGGGTGGTGCACTTCTTCGCCCCCTTCCCGTACCGGAGCCCCTTTTACACCGAAGACCCCAAGGAGGAGGCCCAAAGGGCCCTGGAACACCTGGAGCGGGTCCTGCTCCACGAGGACCCAAGCCGGGTGGCCGCCATCTTCTTGGAGCCCGTGGTGGGCTCCAACGGGGTCATCGTCTACCCGGAGGGGTACTTGGAGGGGGTGCGGGCCCTTTGCCAGCGCCACGGGATCCTTTTGGTCTTTGACGAGGTGATGACGGGCTTTGGCCGGGTGGGGGCGGCCTTCGCCGCCCAGCGCTTCGGCGTGGTCCCCGACCTCATCACCTTCGCCAAGGGGGTCACCTCCGCCTACGTGCCCCTGGGGGGGGTCCTGGTGCGGGAGGGCCTGGCCCGGCAGTTTGACGACACCCCCTTGCCCACGGGGCACACCTACGCCGGCCACCCCCTGGCGGTGGCGGCGGGGCTTGCCGCGGTGCAGGCTTACCAGGAAGAAGGCCTCTTCGCCCGGGCCCTAGCCTTGGAGGGCCTTTTCCGGGAGGCGCTTTCGGCCCTGGCGGAAAAGCACCCCGTGGTGGGGGAGGTGCGGGGGCTTGGGGCCTTCTTCGGCCTCGAGCTGGTGAGGGACCGGAGGACCAAGGAGCCCCTTTCCCCCTGGCATGCCCCCTTCAGCCCGCCCATGCAACGGCTTTTGCAGGCTCTTTTCCAGGAGGGGGTGTACGTCCTGGCCAAGCACAACGTCCTCATCGTGGCCCCGCCCCTCACCATCCAAGAGGAGGAGTGGTTGGAGGGGGTGGAGCGCCTTTCCCGCGCCCTCCGGCGGGTGGAGGTGGAGGTCCTGGGGTAGGCTTTAGAGGTGCGGCGGCTTACGGACCTGTACGCCTTCTTGGCCTCCCTGGAGGGAAAGCCCTACGCCTTTTACAAGGACCTGAAGGGCCTGTGGCTGGGGGAGGGCTTCGCCCTGCGCTTCGTCCACGTGCAAGGGGACCCCTTCGCCAGCCCCTCGGTGTTGGAGGTGCGCTACCCCAAGGAGGCCCTGGCCCGCCTTAGGGTCTACGCCCGGGAGGCGGGCCGGGTGGCGGCGGAAGACTTTCTCCTCCGGAGCCTCAAGGCCCGCCTTAGGGAGCTTCCCCGCATCGGGGGCATGGGCCACTCGGGGGAGGTGCGGGTGGAGGTGGAAAGCCCCAAGGTGCTCAAGCGGGCCGGGGCCCACCTGGGGGAGGAGGGGCTTTTCCTTCGCTTTCGCCTGGGGCTTCCCGCCCAGGGAAGGCGCATCCTGGGCCGGGAAGCGGCGCGGCTTTTCCGCGCCCTGGCCGAGCACCTGAGGGGCTTCCTTTTGGAGCTGGACGAAAGGGCGCTCCTATCCCACGTGCACCAGGCGGAGGACTTCGCCCACATCCAAGAGAGGCTTGCCGAGCGGGGCCTGGTGGCCTTTGTGGGGGAGGGGAGCGTGCTCCCTCGGGAAAGCGGGGTGAGCCAGCGGCCCCTCAAGGGGGCGGTGCCCTTCCAAAGCCCCGCGAGCCTCAAGGTGGCCTTCCGGGTGCCCCATGCGGGGGAGGTCTTCGGTATGGGCGTTCCCCAGGGGCTTACCCTCATCACGGGCGGGGGGTTCCACGGGAAGACCACCCTCCTCGAGGCCCTGGTCCACGGGGTCTACCCCCACGTGCCGGGGGACGGGCGGGAGTGGGTGGTGACGGAGGCCCGGGCGCAGCGGGTGCAGTCGGAGGACGGCCGGAGCGTGAAGGGCGTGGACCTGAGGCCCTTCGTCCACGATCTCCCCATGGGGCAGGACACCGGCTTCTTTTCCACGGAGGACGCCTCGGGGTCCACCAGCCTGGCGGCGGCCCTCCTCGAGGCCCTGGAACTGGGCGCCCGCCTCCTTCTCCTGGACGAGGACACCTCCGCCACCAACCTCCTGGTGCGGGATGCCCGCATGCAGGCCCTGGTGCGCCGGGAAACCCTCACCCCCCTCCTGGACCGGGTGGCGGACTTCAAGGCCCTGGGGGTGAGCCTGGTGTTGGTGGTGGGGGGCGTGGGGGACTACCTGGAGCTTGCGGACACCGTGATCCTCATGGAGGAGTACCGGGCCCGGGAGGTCACGACGGAGGCCAGGGCCATCGCCCAGGCCCACCCCACGGGCCGCACCTTTGGCGAGCCCCGCTACCCCTTGGCGGTGCGGGCGCGAAGGCCCCTCCCGGAAAGCTTTGACCCCCGCCGGGGGCGGAAGGCCCGGGTGAAGGGGCGGGGTCTCCGGGAGCTGGTCTACGGGGAAGAGGTGGTGGACCTGTCCGCCCTGGACCTCTTTGAAAACGCCCAGGTGCGGGCCATTGGCGCCTTCTTCCAGCGCCTCCTGCGCCGGGCGGACGGCCATACCCTCCTAAGGGACCTGGTGGAAAGGGTGCTGGAGGTGGAGGACCTTTTCCTCCTGGAAGAGGCCCCCGAGCTCGCCGCCCTCCGCCCCCTGGACCTCGGGGCGGCGGTGAACCGGCTGAGGGCGCTCGAGGTGCGCTAGCCCTCCCAGGGGTGGAAGAGGGCGGGCTTCCGGGCGCTTGCCGGCAGGGCCTCCCCTTCCAGGAAGACCCGGGCGTAAAGCCGGGCCAGCTCGGGGAAGGGGGCCTGGGGTACCTGGGAAAGGGCGTGGACGGCCACGGCGTCCGCCAGGCGCCTGAGGGCCTCCTTGGCGTACCAGGGGCCTTCCTCCGCCAGGCCTTTGAGGGCCCTTTCCGCATGGGCCAGGGCCACGGGGGTGGCCTTGAGCCTTTCCAGGAGGGGCTCGTGGGCCTTCTTCTTGGCGATGGCCTCCGCCATGTCCAGGGCCTGGATGTTGGCCGGGCCCTCCCAGATGGGGGTGATGAGGGCCTCCCGGTGGAAGCGGGCCACGCCGTAGTCCTCCAGGAAGCCGATCCCGCCGAAAAGCTCCATGGCCAAGGCGGTGATGGCGGTGCCGTGCTCCGCCGTGCGCCCCTTGGCCAGGTGGGAGAGGAGGCGGGCCAGGTGGTAGGCCTGGGAGTAGGGGGGGCGCTCCTCCCAGGCCCGGTCAAAGGCGGCCACGGCGTAAAAGGCCAAGGCGGTGCCCCCCACCTGCCTGAGGCGCAGCTCCAGGAGGTCCCGCTGCACCAGCTCGTGCTCCACGAGCCTCTTCCCGAAGGCGGTGCGGCGCCCCACGCGGAAGAGGACCTCCAGGTGGGCCTTCTTGGCCAGGCCCATGGCGGCCACGGCGTTGGCCAGGCGGCTCACCGTGAGGTTCTCCAGGGTGTAGTAGATGCCCTCCTCCAGCTTCCCGATGGGGTAGGCGAGGCTTCCCTCCAGCTCCACCTCCCCCGAGGGCACGGCCCGGGTGGCGAGCTTTTCCTTGAAGCGGCGCACCCGGTAGTTGAGCCTCCCCTCCACCTCCCGCGGCAGGAGGAACAGGGCAAGCCCTTTAGGTCCAGGGGGCGCCCCTTCGGGCCGGGCGGTGACCAGGGCGTAGTCCGCAAGCCCCGCCCCCGAGGCGAAGTACTTGTCCCCCCCGTAAAGCCGGTAGGCCTCCCCCTCCTTAAGGGCCAGGGTGCGGTTCGCCCCCAGGTCGCTTCCGCCTTGGAGTTCTGTCATCCAGGTGGCGCCGAAGGCTTGGCCGTAGAGGAGCGCCCGCTTCACCCCCTCGTGCTCCGGGGCGTACTTGTGGAGGGCGTAGGCCACCTGGTGGGTGATGGTGAGGATGCAGTAGAGCCCGCCGTCCGCCAGGAGGTAGCCCAGGGCGTAGTGGAGGGGCCAGCCCCGCCCCTCGTAGGCGGGGCGCACCATGGGCCGGAGCCGCTCCAGGAGCGCCCGTTGCGCCGGGGAGAGGAGGGCTCGGTCTATGCGGTTCCCGTCCAGGTCGTGCATCAGGAGGCGGGGGTGGGCTTCCTGGTCCACGTGGTGGGCCACCTCTAGGACCTCCTCGCCCACCAGCCGGCCGAAGGCGGAAAGCTCCTCCTGGGGCAGGCCGGGGGAAAAGGTGTCTAAGATTGCCTTCAAATCTGGGTCTAAAGCGTAGTGGTCCTCGCCCTGGCTGTATAGGAGCTTCATGGTTGCCTCCGGCCTTACCCTACCCCTGAGGCCTCCTGGGGGTCAAGGTAGCATGGTTCACAGTCAAATAGTTTCTGATGAAATAATGTCTTCGCGTGGTCTTCGAGGTCCTGGGCCGAATCTGGCGGTTGCAGCGAGCCCTCCGCGAGGAGGCGGAGCGGGGCCTGGGGGAGCTTGGGGGCCTCGAGGCCTGGCTTTTGCGCGTTCTCAAGCGCCACCCTCACCCCTCGGAGGCCGCCCGGCGCATGGGGCTACCCTTGCCCACGGTGAGCCACATGCTCCGGCGCCTGGAGCGGGCGGGCTTTGTGGCCCGGGCCTTGGACGCGAAGGACCTCCGCCGCTTCGCCTTCCGCCTGACCCCCAAGGGGGAAGAGGCCTTGGCCCGGGCGGAAGCCCTCATGGAGGAGGCCCTGCGTAGGCGCCTTAGCCGGCTTTCCCCGGAGGAGGTCCAGGAGCTTATGAGGCTTTTAGAAAAACTGGAGGAACCATGAACCCCACGCCGCAAGAAGTCCGGTACACCATGGTGGGCATCTTTCTTGGGATGTTCCTTGCCGCCTTGGATCAGACCATCGTTTCCACCGCCATGCCCCGCATCGTGGGCGAGCTGAAGGGAGCGGAGTACTACGCCTGGGTCACCACCAGCTACCTCCTCACCTCCACGGTGTCCGCCCCCATCTTTGGCCGCCTCACGGAGCTTTTCTCCCGCAAGGCTATCCTCCTTTGGGCGGTGGGGCTCTTCCTCTTGGGCTCGGCCCTTTCCGGGCTTTCCCAGAACATGGCGGAGCTCATCCTGTTCCGCGGGCTGCAGGGGGTGGGGGGCGGGGCGCTTTTCGCCTTGGCCCTCACCACCATCGCCGTGTTCTTCCCGCCCCGACAGCGGGGAAGGATTGCAGGGGCCTTTGGGGCCATCTTCGGCCTCTCCTCCGCCGTGGGGCCCTGGCTTGGCGGGCTCCTCACGGACCACCTTTCCTGGCGTTGGGTGTTTTACATCAACATGCCCGTGGGGGCGGTGGCCCTTTGGTTCATCCTTCGCCACATGCCGCGGCTGAAGCCCGCCCACCGCGAGCCCTTTGACTTCCTGGGAGCCTTCCTCCTCGCCCTTTGGACCGTGCCCCTCATGCTCGCCTTCTCTTGGGGCGGGAGCACCTACCCCTGGGCTAGCCCGGTGATCCTGGGCCTTTTGGCCGGGGCGCTTTTAGGCCTTTTCGCCTGGGTCTATGCCGAGCTCAAGGTGGCCCACCCCCTCTTCGACCTCTCCGTCTTCCGCATCCCCACCTTTTCCCTTTCTGCCTTGGCCGCCTTCTTTTTCGGCCCCGCCTTTTTGGGGGCCGTAGCCTTCTTGCCCCTGTACCTCCAGGTGGTGAAGGGGGTTTCCGCCAGCCAAAGCGGGGTTACGGTCCTTCCCCTCACCCTTGGGGTTATGGTGGGGAGCATCGGGGGAGGGCAACTCGTGGCCCGCCTGGGGCGGTACAAGGCCCTCCTTTTGGGGAGCGCCCTCTTCCTCTTGGCCCTCTTCCTTGCCCTGCACTTCGTCTTGGCGGTGGACACGCCCCTTTACGTGGCCATCGCTCTCTTTTTCCTCCTGGGCCTTGGGCTAGGCCCGGCGCAGAGCGTTTTAAACATCGTGGCGCAGAGCGACCTTCCCAAGGAGCGCTTGGGGAGTGGCACCAGCATGGTGCAGTTCACCCGGCAGATCGGCTCCACCATGGGCATCGCCCTATTGGGAACGATCCTAGCGGGAACCCTTTCCCACCACCTCAAGGAGGCCTTCCCCGGCGGGAGCACCCCTGCCCTGGCCCGGGCGGGGGAGGGGATGGCCTTGGATCTGGACCGGGAGTTCGCCCGCCTAAGGGCGCTCCTTCCCCGAGCCCTTTCCGGGGATGCCGCCGCCTACCAGGCCCTCATGCAAGACCCCTTCCTCCCCGAGGCCTTTAAGAAGACCTTGGAGCCTGGGGGGTTGCCCGCCCGTTTTGCCCGGCTTCGGGCAGAGGTGGATAAGGCCCTGGCGGGGGACGAGGCCGCACGGGAGGCCCTCCTGCGCGACCCCACCCTCCCGGCGGAGCTCAAAGGGCTTCTCCTCCCGGGCGGTCTGGTGCGGGGGACCCTGGACCTCCTCGCCCGGGCCTGGGCGGGGGACGAGGCGGCGCGGGAGGCCCTCCTCGCCTCCCCCTTGGCTCCCGCCCTCCGGGAGCTCCTGGCCTCCCCGCCCCCGCCTCCCCTGCGGCCCCGGGTCCTGGCCCAGGTGGAAGCGGGGCTAAAGGAGCAAGCGGCCCGCATCCAGGCCCAGGTGCAGGAGGCCCTGAAGCGGGCGGAGGAGGAGGCGCTTCGGGAGGTGCCGAAGAGGATATTGGCGGAGCTCGGCGCGGTGGAGGCCAAGGTGAAGGGGGCGTTAAAGGAGGGCATCGTGGCGGCCTTGAAGCAGATCTTCCTCCTCGCCGCAGGTTTCGTGGCCCTGGCTTTTTTGGCGGTCCTCTTCCTGCCCAACCGGGAGCTTGCGGGCCGTCCCTCTCCCCAGGCCTCGCTAGAGTAAAGGGGTGGAGGGGCTATACCTGGTCTTCGGCGAGGGGCTTTCGGAGGAGGCCAACCGCCTGGCCCAGGGCCTGGCCCAGGCCCTCTTGCAAAACCCCCCTCCCGGGCTTTGGGAAGCGGTGCCCGCCTACGCCACCCTCTACCTGGAATATGACCCGAAGCGGCTTTCCCGCAGGGCGCTCCTCCGGCTTCTCCGAACCGTGGCCCCGGAAGGGGCAGGGGAGGGCCGGGTGGTGGAGGTCCCGGTGCGCTACGATGGCGAGGACCTGCTGGAGGTGGTCCGGCGCACGGGGCTTTCCCCGGAGGAGGTGAAGCGGCGCCACCAGGCTCCCCTCTACCGGGTCTACGCCCTGGGCTTCACCCCGGGCTTTCCCTTCCTGGCCCCCGTGGACGAGGCCCTGCGCCTGCCCCGCCGTCCCCACCCTAGGCCCCGGGTCCCCGCCCACAGCCTGGCCATGGCGGGGGCCCAAACGGGCATTTACCCCTTGCCCTCCCCGGGGGGGTGGCACCTCTTGGGCACCGCCTTGGTGGCGGTGTACGACCCCCACCGGGAGGCGCCCTTCCTCCTCGCCCCGGGGGATCGGGTCCGCTTTCGGGAGGCGGAGGGCCCTTCGCCCCCGGAGCCTAATCCCCTTGACCTCCTTCCCCCTTCCCCCCGCTTTCCCGCCCTAAGGGTGGAGGAGCCTGGGCTTTTGGACCTCTTGCTGGACGGGGGCCGGTTCCGGGTTGGGCACCTGGGGCTTGCCCGCTCCGGGCCTTTGGACCCTTATTCCGCCGGGGTGGCGAACCGCCTGGTGGGAAACCCTCCCGGGGCGCCCCTTTTGGAGTTCGCCTACAAGGGGCCGATCCTCACTGCCCTCCGCCCCTTGGTGGCGGCCCTTGCGGGCTATGGGTTCGTGGCCCTTTTAGATGGGGAGGAGATCCCCCCGGGGCAAAGCTTTCTTTGGCCCAAGGGCAGAGCCCTCCGCTTCCGGCCTAAGGGGAAGGGGGTGCGGGCCTATCTGGCGGTGGCGGGGGGCCTCGAGGCCCGCCCCTTTTTGGGCTCCGTTTCCCCCGACCTCCGGGGCCGGGTGGGCCGTCCCCTTAGGGCGGGGGATGTGCTGGGCCTGAAGGCGGTGCGCGAGGCCCGCCCTGGCCTTGCCTTTCCCTTGAGGCCCCTCCTCGAGCCCTTCCGCCTTCGCCTCCTCCCGGGCCCTGACGCAGGCCGGGAGGTGGTGAGGGCCTTTCTTGCCGCCCCCTTCCGCGTGGCCCGGGTGGACCGCATGGGGGTGGAGCTCCTGGGCCCGGGGGTTCCGGGGGGAGAGGGGCTTTCCAAGGCCACTCCTTTGGGAGGGGTCCAGGTGCCCCCCTCGGGGCGGCCCCTGGTCCTCTTGGCGGACAAGGGAAGCCTGGGCGGCTACGCTGTGCCGGTGCGGGTGGCGCCGGAGGACCTTTGGCTTTTGGGGCAGGTGTGGCCTGGTGCGGAGATAGTCTTCACGTGCCCTGGACATCGTGAAAAGGATCACGTAACCTTACCCTGGCCCCCCGGCGGGGAAGACCCCTAAACCGCCTCCACCACCACGGCGATCCCCTGGCCCACCCCGATGCACATGGTGGCCAGGCCGAAGGGCACCTGCCTTCGGCGCATCTCGTGGACCAGGGTGGTGAGGATCCTGGCCCCCGAGGCCCCCAAGGGGTGCCCCAGGGCGATGGCCCCCCCGTTGGGGTTCAGGCGGGGGTCCTCCGGGGAAAGCCCCCACTCCCGGAGGACCGCCAGGGCCTGGGCGGCGAAGGCCTCGTTGAGCTCGATGAGACCCAGGTCGGCCAGGCTCAAGCCCGCCCGCTCCAGGGCCTTCTGGGTGGCGGGCACCGGGCCGATGCCCATGATCCGGGGGGGCACCCCCGCCACGGCGAGGCTCCGGATGCGGGCCAGGGGCTTGAGGCCGTGGGCCTTGGCGTAGTCGTCCGCCACCAGGAGCACCGCCGCCGCCCCGTCGTTGAGGGGGCTGCTGTTCCCCGCCGTCACCGTGCCCCCCTCCCGGAAGACGGGCCTGAGGCTTGAAAGCTTCTCCAAGGAGGTGTCCCGCCTAGGGCCCTCGTCCACCCCCACCAGGGCCTCCTCCTTCCCCCGGAGCACCGGGATGGGCACCACCTCCTCCCTGAAACGCCCCTCATCCCAGGCCCGCACCGCCTTCTGGTGGGAGAGGAGGGCGAAGCGGTCCTGCTCCTCCCGGGGGATCCGGTAGAGCTCCGCCAGGTTCTCCGCCGTTTCCCCCATGCTCTCCGTGCCGTAGAGGGCCTGCATGCGGGGGTTGATAAAGCGCCAGCCCAAGGTGGTGTCGTACATCACCAGGTTGCCGGTGGGGAAGGGGCGCTCGGGCTTGGGCACGGCGTAGGGGGCACGGGACATGGACTCCACCCCGCTGCCCACATACACCTTGCCCTCCCCCGCCCAGATGGCCCGGGCCGCCTGGGCCACGGCCTCCAGGCCGCTGCCGCAGAGGCGGTTCACGGTGCACCCCGCCACCTCCACGGGGAAGCCCGCCAGGAGGAGGGCCATGCGGGCCACGTTGCGGTTGTCCTCCCCCGCTTGGTTGGCGCAGCCGGCGTAGACGTCCTCCACCTCCTCCTTGGGCACTCCGGAGCGCGCCATGAGGGCGGAGAGGACGTGGGCCAGGAGGTCGTCGGGCCGGACGGAGCTCAAGGCTCCCCCGTGCTTGCCGATGGGGCTTCGTACCGCGGCTACAATCCAGGCTTCGGGCATAGGGGCCTCCTTACCGAACGGTCGGTAGTAGCTTAGCGGGTGGGCGGGGTGGGGTCAAGATGTGGTGGAGAGAAAACGCACGAGCAAATGTTATCGTGAATACTCTCACATATCCCGCACCGCCCGCAACACCTCCCCCCAGTCCTCCACAGGTAAAGCACAAACCCCCCGCCGGCACGCGTAGGCCTTGCCCGCCTCCCGGCCCTCCAAGGCCGGCAAGGCCCCCGGAGGCCCGAGAACCAGCTGGGTCAAGGGCAAAAAGGCCTCCTTAGCTGCCTCCGCCATGGGGGAGGGCAAGGGCAAGGCCAGTTCGGTTCCCCTCTCTAAGAGGCGCTTGCTTAGGAGCGCCCCGGGCAAGGCCTGGGGATACCTACCAAGCCAAAGGGCCCGGCTTTGCAAAAGGCGCTCTGCCCGTTCCCAGTAGTCGCCATGGAATATGGCTCCCAGCCGGAAGAAGACTTCCGCCAAAGCGCTTTCCCCTGAGGGTAAGGTGGCTTCTTCCACCTCCTCTGATGGCAGAGGAAGCTTGTGGGAAGCCGTTTTCCCAACAAAGACCGTCCAGGCGGCTTCCGCCACCCCCTGCGCTTGGGCCAGGTAGGGCCACTCCCCCGTGGCGGCGTAAAGCTCCAAAAGGGCCAGGGCGGCGAAGCTCTGGTCCGGCAAAAAGGCTTCTTCCCCCAGGCTTCCTCCCCGCCAGGCGTGGCGCAGAAGCCCCTCTTGCCGCATGACCTGGAGGAGAAAGTGGGCCCCCTTGCGGGCCGCCTCCAGATAGCGCCCCTCCCCGAGAAGCCTTCCCCCCTCGGCCAAGGCCCGCACCGCCAGGGCGGACCAGTCCGCCAAGACCTTGTCGTCCAGGGCGGGGGGCCTGCGCCGCCTGCGGGCGGCGAGGAGTTTCTGCCGCACCCGCTCCCGCCAAGGGGCGAAGGCCTCCCCAAGCTCCTTGGCCACCTCCACCTCCCCCCAGGCGGTGAGGACGGAGCGCCCCCCAAGGTCGTCCCCCAGGGCGAAGTAGCGCCGGGCCAAGGGGAAGTCCTCCCCCAAGGCTTCGGCGAGCTCGGCCTCAGTCCAGGTGTAGTAGCGCCCTTCCTCCCCCTCGCTTTCCGCATCCAAGGCGGTGTAGAACCCCCCCTCCTTGGCCTGCATGGCCAGGAGCCAGTCCAGGGTTCCCCGCGCCACCCGCAGGAAAAGGGGGTCGCCGAAGAGCTTGTAGGCCCCCAGGTAGACCCGGGCCAGAAGGGCATTATCGTAGAGCATCTTCTCAAAGTGGGGTACCCGCCAGAAGCGGTCCACGCTGTAGCGGTGGAACCCCCCGCCCACCTGGTCGTAGATTCCCCCCAAGGCCATGGCCCTTAGGGTGCTAAGGAGGAAGGTCTTAGCCCGTTCCTCCCCCTCCCAGGCCCGGGCCAGGAGGTAGAGGAGAAGGGTGCCTTGGGGGAACTTGGGGGCGGGGAGAAACCCTCCCCCCTCGAGGTCAAAGGCCTGGGCCAGGTGGGCCAGGGCCGCCTCCTCTGCCTCCGCCGGCACGGGGCCCGGGGGCGGGGTGAGGCTTCGCCAAAGGGCCTGGGCCAAACGTTCCCCCTCCTCCAGAAGGGCCTCCTTTTTCTCCTCCCAGGCCCTCGCCACCGCCAGGAGGACCCGCTTGAAGCCGGGGAGGCCCATGCGGTCCTCCTTGGGGAAGTAGGTGCCCCCGAAAAAGGGTTTCCCCTCCGGGGTTAGGAACAGGCTCATGGGCCAGCCTCCCTGGCCCGTGAGGCTCACCAGGGCCCGCATATAGGCGGCGTCCACATCGGGGCGCTCCTCCCGGTCCACCTTCACCGGGACGAAGTGGGCGTTGAGGAGGGCCGCCACCTCTGCGTCTTGGAAGCTTTCCCGGTGCATCACGTGGCACCAGTGGCAGGCGTGATAGCCCACGGAAAGGAAGATGGGCTTCCCCTCCGCCTGGGCCTTCCGGAAGGCTTCCTCGCCAAAGGGGTGCCAGTCCACGGGGTCTTGGGCGTGGGCCAGGAGATAGGGGCTTAGGGCGTTCTTGAGCCGGTTTCCCATCCCCCTAAGCCTAGCCCCGGGGCCAAGGGCGCCCCCTGGCCTTCCTTACAATGGGGCGTGTTGGGTATCGCCACGGAATGGGACGAGCGCCTTCGGGCCTGGCTCGCCGAGGACCTGGGCCACGGGGATCTCACGAGCCGCCTGGTGGTGGACGAGGCCCTTTGGGGCGAGGCGGTCATCCTGAGCAAGGGGGAAGGGGTCATCGCCGGGCTTCCCGTAGCGGAACGGGTCTTTCACCTGGCCGACGCCCGGGTGCGCTTCACGCCCCGGGTGGCGGAGGGGAGTCCCGTGGCCTTTGGGGTGGAGGTGGCCCGCCTCGAGGGCCCCCTGCGGGGGATCCTGGCGGGAGAGCGGCTCGCCCTCAACCTCCTGCAGCGGCTTTCCGGCATCGCCACCCTCACCCGGGCCTACGTGGAGGCGCTCCAGGGCACCAAGGCCCAGGTCCTGGACACCCGTAAGACTACCCCGGGGCTAAGGGACCTCGAGAAGTATGCGGTGCGGGTGGGCGGGGGGAGGAACCACCGCTTCGGGCTCTTCGATGGCATCCTCCTCAAGGAAAACCACATCCGGGCGGCGGGCGGGGTACGAGAGGCGGTGCGCCGCGCCAAGGCGCAGGCGCCCCACTACCTCAAGGTGGAGGTGGAGGTGACGAGCCTCGCCGAGCTGGAGGAGGCCTTAGCGGCGGGGGCGGACCTAATCCTCCTGGACAACTTCCCCCCGGAGGCCCTGCTCGAGGCGGTGCGCCGGGTAGGGGGCCGGGTGCCCCTGGAGGCGAGCGGCAACATGACCCTGGAAAGGGCCCGCATGGCGGCGGAGGCGGGGGTGGACTACGTGAGCGTGGGGGCCCTCACCCACTCCGCTAAGGCCTTGGACCTTTCCCTCCTGGTGGTGCGGCCATAGCGCTACCATGGGGGCAGGAATGGCCCACGCCTTTCCCCAGACCATGGAAAAGGAAGCGCTTACTCAGGAAATCCAAAGGCTCAAGGCAGAGCGGGAAGCGGTGATCCTGGCCCACTCCTACCAACTGCCCGAGGTGCAGGAGGTGGCGGACTTCGTGGGAGACTCCCTGGGCCTGGCCCGGGAGGCCGCCCGCACCCAGGCCAAGGTCATCGTCTTCGCCGGGGTGCACTTCATGGCGGAAACCGCCGCCATCCTAAACCCCGAGAAGACCGTGCTCCTCCCTGACCTCGAGGCGGGCTGCTCCCTGGCGGACAGCATCCAGCCCGAGGACGTCCTGGCCTGGAAGGCGAAGCACCCCGAGGGTCTGGTGGTGGCCTACGTGAACACCCGGGCCGAGATCAAGGCCCTGGCGGACGTGTGCGTCACCAGCGCCAACGCCGTGGAGGTGGTGGCCCGGCTTCCCCAGGACCGGCCCATCTTCTTCGTTCCCGACATGTTCTTAGGGGCCCACGTGGCCCGGGTGACCGGGCGGAACCTGGACCTCTTCCCCGGGGAGTGCCACGTGCACGCCGGGATCCGGGAGGAGCACCTTAAGGCGCTTTTGGAAACCCACCCCGAGGCGGAGTTCCTGATCCACCCCGAGTGCGGCTGCGGCACGGGCTGCCTTTACCTCAAACCCGATGCCAAGATGCTCTCCACCGAGGGCATGGTGCGCTACGCCAAGGAGGCGCCGGCCCAGACCTTCGTGGTGGCCACGGAGGTAGGCATTCTGCACCGCCTGGCCAAAGAGGCCCCGGGCAAGACCTTCTTCCCGGTGAAGCCCGACGCCGTGTGCCCGTACATGAAGCGGATTACCCTGGAGAAGATTTACCTGTCCCTCAAGGAGATGCGCCCCGTGGTGCGGGTGCCCGAGGAGGTGGCGAAGCGGGCGCGGCGGGCCCTCGAGGCCATGGTGGCGGTGGGGTAATGGAGCGCCTCTTTGCGGACCTCCTGGTCCTAGGAGCCGGGGTGGCGGGGGTGTACGCCGCCCTGGCGGTGGAGGCCCGGGGCGCCAAAGTCCTCCTCCTGGCCAAGGACCCCATGCCCTCCGGCTCCACCCCCTGGGCCCAGGGAGGGGTGGCCTTCCCCCTGGACGAGGAGGACCTGGAGGCCCACCTCCAGGACACCCTGCGGGCCGGGCGGGGCCTGGTGGAGGAGGCCGTGGCCCGTTCCATCCTGGCGGAAGCTCCCCGCCACCTGGAACGGCTTAAGGCCTTGGGCCTTCCCTTCCACCCCGAGCCCACCCGGGAAGGGGGGCACTCCCGGCCCCGGGTGCGCCACCTGGGCGGGGACCGAAGCGGCCTCCTCCTCCTCCAGGGGCTCCTCGCCCACCTGCGAAGCCCCGTCCTGGAGGGATATACGGCGGCAAGCCTCCTCCTGGCCCGAGGGCGGGTGGCCGGGGCCCTGGCCCTTTCCCCCCAGGGCCCGGTGGAGGTCCGGGCCGGGGCCGTGCTCCTGGCCACGGGGGGGTTCGGGCGGCTTTTCCCCGTCACCACCAACCCGGAAGGGGCCACGGGGGACGGGATGGCCTTGGCCTTCCGCGCCGGAGGGGTGCTGAGGGACCTGGAGTTCGTCCAGTTCCACCCCACCGCCCTGCCCAATGGGGCCCTCATCTCCGAGGCTTGCCGGGGGGAGGGGGCCCTCCTCCTGAACGCCCGGGGGGAGCGCTTCATGGGGCGGTACGACCCCCTCCTGGAGCTCGCCCCTCGGGACGTGGTGGCCCGGGCGGTGCACCGGGAGTGGGAGGCCTCGGGAGGGGTATACCTGGACCTAAGGCCCATCCCCCACTTGGAAGCCCGCTTCCCCACCGTGGTGGCCTCGGCCCGGGCCCTGGGGCTTGACCCCACGAGGGAGCCCCTTCCCGTGGCCCCCGCCGCCCACTACGCCATGGGCGGGGTGAGGACGGACCTGAGGGGCTACACCGGCCTTCCTGGGCTCTACGCCGCTGGGGAGGTGGCCTCCACGGGGTTTCACGGAGCGAACCGCCTGGCCTCCAATAGCCTTTTGGAAGGGCTCGTCATGGGGGAGCGGGCGGCCTTGGCGGCCTTGGAGGACCTGGCCTTTCCCCCCAAGGCGGAGGCCCTGCCCGCCTTGGCCCTGGACCCCCGGCACCTTCCCGCCCTCCGGGCCCAAATGGAGCGGGCGGGGGTGGTGCGCTCGGGGGAGGCCTTGCGGCAGGCCCTGGCCTTTGCCGAGGCCCTGCCCCTAGAGGAGGTGCCTCCCCACAAGGCTACCCGCCCTGCCCTGGAGGCGGGGCATCTGGCCCTCCTCGCCCGGCTCCTCCTCCGGATGGCCCTCCTGCGCCAGGAAAGCCGCGGGGCCCACTTCCGCGAGGACTTCCCCGAGGAGGCGGAGGAGGCCTACCACCTCGAGGCCCAAGGCCCCCACGTGCGCCGGGTTCCCGTGGGCGTAAGATAGGGGAGGAGGTTCCCATGAAAGGGCATCCCGAGGTGATCCAGAGCCTACAAGACAGGCTTTCCGAGGAGCTTGCCGCCATCTTGCAGTACATGGTTCATGCGGAGATGGCGGAGAACTGGGGCTTCAAGGCCCTGGCCCGCCACCTGAAGGCCCACGCCATCACCGAGATGCGCCATGCGGAGAGGCACATCGAGCGGATCCTCTTCTTGGAAGGTTTCCCCGAGGTGAGCCGCATTGGGGAGATCCGCATCGGCAAGAGCGTGGAGGAGATCCTCTTCCGCGACTACGAGGGGGAGTTGATGGCGGTGAAGGGCTACAACGAAACCATGAACCTGGCCCAGTCCCTGGGGGACAACGGCACCCGGGACCTGGTGGCGGAAATCCTCAAGGACGAGGAGGCCCACGTGGACTGGCTGGAGACGCAACGGGAGCTCAAGGAACAGATGGGCCTCGCCAACTACCTGCAGTACCTGGCGGGGGAGGCGGAGTAACTAGGCCACGGGCGCCTTCAGGTTCTTGCGGGCCCATCGATCGATGGCGGCGATAACCGCCTCCAATTCCCGGCCCGCCTCGGTGAGGCTGTAGCGGGTCCTGGGGGGCATGTGGGACTCCACCCGCTTCTCCACCAGGCCCAGGGAAACCAGATGCTCTAAGCGCTGGGAAAGCGTGGCGGGGTTCACGCCACCGATGGCCCGGGAAAGCTCATTGAAGCCCTTAGGGCCCTCGAGGAGGGCGCGGACGATGTGCAAGGTCCACTTCTCCTGAAGGAGGTTAAGGGCCGCGTAGACCGGGCAGAAGGCCGCCTCGTGCTCGGCCATGGGACCATTGTACCACGGGGCCTGGGGCCACGGATTTCCCTGTTTCCACGCGTATGGCGCGGATTTTGCTTGCCCACCTTGCCTTCCCCGGGTTCCTTGTGGAAGCATGGAAGGAAAAGGAGGTGGGTATGGAGATCACGCTTTCCGTGCTCAAAGCGGATATCGGCTCCGTGGGCGGGCACACCTTGCCAAGCCGCCGGGTGCTCGCCAAGGTGGAGGCGGTGGGGCGGGAGGCGGTAGGCCGCCTGCTCCTAGACGCCTACGTCTTCCACATCGGCGACGACATCGTCCTCCTCATGAGCCACACCCAGGGCCCCCGCCACCCCGAGGTGCACGGCCTTGCCTGGCGGGCCTTTCAGGAGGGAACGGCGGTGGCCAAGGAGGAGGGGCTTTACGGGGCGGGTCAGGACCTCTTGAAGGACGCCTTCACCGGCAACCTCCACGGCCTAGGCCCCCAGGTGGCGGAGATGACCTTTGAGGAGCGGCCCGCCGAGCCCTTTTTGGTTTTGGCGGCGGACAAAACCGAGCCCGGGGCCTTTAACCTCCCCCTGTACCTGGCCTTCGCCGATCCCATGTACGCCTCGGGCCTCCTCCTTTCGCCCGACCTGAGGCCAGGCTTTCGCTTTCGCATCATGGACCTGGCCCAGACGGAGCGGGACAGCTACATCACCCTGGACGCCCCCGAGCGGCTTTACGATATCGCCACCCTGCTTCGCGACTCCCACCGCTTCGCCCTCGAGTCCATCTGGTCCCGCAAGCACGGGGAGATCGCCGCGGTGGTGAGCACCACCCGGCTAAGGAACATTGCGGGCCGCTACGTGGGCAAGGACGACCCGGTGGCCCTCATCCGCACCCAGAAGATCTTCCCCGCCACGGAGGAGTTCGGTCCGCCCTTCGCCCTGGCCCCCTTCGTGGCCGGGGACACCCGGGGAAGCCACCATATGCCCCTGATGCCGGTGAAGGCCAACACCCAGGCTTCCAGCTTTTTCTGCGTCCCCATGGTCTGCGGCCTCGCTTTTTCCCTCAAGGAAGGGAGGTTTTCCGAACCCGTGGACCTCTTTGCCGACCCCGTGTGGGATGCGGTGCGGGCCAAGGTGGTAGAGAAGGCCCAGGAGATGCGCCGCCAGGGCTTCTACGGCCCTGCCATGCTCCCTATGGAGGAGCTGGAGTATACGGGGATTGCGGAGCGGCTGAAGGAGCTAGCCCAGGAGTTCACGTAGCATAAGGGCGTGGAGGTCCTCGAGGCTTTAGCGAAGGCCCGTCTCCTGCCCCTTCTCACCGTGCGGGGCGGTGAGGACCTTTGGGGCTTAGCCCGGGTGTTGCGGGAAGAAGGGGTCGAGGTTTTGGAGATTACCCTTCGTACGCCCCAAGGGCTCGAGGCGCTCAAGGCGTTGCGGGATAGAGGCTTATTCCTCGGCGCGGGCACGGTTCGTAGCCCGAAGGAGGCAGAGGCGGCCTTGGCCGCGGGCGCGCGGTTTTTGGTTTCGCCGGGTCTAAAGGAGGAGGTGGCCCGGTTAGCCCAAGAGGAAGGTGTGCCCTACTTTCCCGGCGTCCTCACCCCCACGGAGGTGGAAAGGGCTTTGGAGCTTGGCCTTTTCGCCCTCAAGTTCTTTCCCGCAGAGCCTTTTCGGGGCGCTCAGGTGCTTAGGGCCTACGCCGAGGTTTTCCCGGAGGTACGCTTCCTTCCCACGGGAGGGATCCAGGAAGAGCACCTTCCCCTTTATGCTCCCTTGCCCAACCTTTTGGCCGTCGGGGGAAGCTGGCTCCTAACGGGGCAGATGGATCAGATCCGCGCGCGTATCCGCACGGCCAAGGGTATCCTCAGGCCCCAAGCTCACGGCTGACGCGCCGGGCTGTGTCCTGGACTGCCTCGGCCACCTCGGGGATGCGGTGCTCGTCCAGGTAGACGGAGGCGGTGGAAACGCTTACCGCCGCCACAGGCTCCCCTTGGCCATTGAGGATGGGAGCGGCCACGCATCGCACTCCGGGTTCGTTTTCCTCTAGGTCTAAGGCGTATCCCCGGGCCCGGGTAAGGCGTAGCTCCTCGCGAAAGGCTTGATAGTCCGTTACCGTCCTGGGGGTGCGTTTCAGGCCAGGGGTGAAGGCCTCTCGCCATCGCTCTTCAGGAAGGAAGGCCAAGATGGCCTTGCCCAAGGCTGTGGACTGGGCGGGGAAGCGGCTGCCGATTTGGCTAGCCAAAACAAGCTCGCGCTTGCCTGGGACCTTATCGATATAGACAACTTCCCGACCCTCCAAAACGGCCAGGTGCACCGTCTCCTTCGTGGTGTCCCGGAGGGCCTCGAGGTGGGGGCGGGCCAGGGCGGGAAGGTGTAACTGGCCGTAGGCCTTAAACCCCAAGCGGATCAGCTTGGGCCCAAGAAAGTAGCCTTTTCGCGGCTCGTGGCGCAGGTAGCCTGCCCGGCTAAGGGCGCTGAGGATCCGGTGGGCCGTGCTTCGGCTAAGCCCTAAGGTTTCGGCGAGGCTTTTTAGGTCGTGCACCCCCTCGGCCACTCGCTCCATGAGCCACAAGCCGCGGAGAAGGGTCTGGGCACCCTCCGTTTCCTCCAGGGTTTCCCGCCGCATATTTCCATTATATGGGAGCAGGAGGGATATTGACAATATGTGGGAGTAGGTAGTATATAGTGGGACGAAAAGGAAAGGCGGTGAGCGGCGATGAAGCGTATAGGGGTTGTAGGGGCGGTTTTGGCACTAGGCTTGGTTTGGGGACAGACGTACACCCTTCGCTTTAACCACGTCCTGGGGCCCAACCATCCCTACCATGCTGGCCTTCAGGCTTGGGCGGAACGGGTGGCAGAGCGGACCAAGGGGGACCTGCGGATCCTGGTCTTCCATAGCGCCCAACTAGGGGTAGAGGAAGACATCATCGAGCAGCTGCGGCAAGGGGTGCCGGTGGGTCAAAACACCGACGGGGCTCGGCTGGGCAACTACGTGAAGGAACTTGGGGTGTTCAACGGCCCTTACTTTGTGGAGGACTACGCCACCGTTGAGCGCCTGATTAACCTGCCCGTGGTCCAGGGCTGGGTTGAGCGCCTTGCCCAGCAGTATGGCATCCGCGTCCTCTGCTTTAACTGGGTCCAGGGGTACCGGCATTTTATGACCAATAGACCCGTACGCCGACCCGAGGACCTCCGCGGCTTGCGCATTCGCACGCCGCCAGCGCCCGTTTGGCAGGAATCGGTGCGGGCTCTGGGAGCCACCCCCGTGGCCTTGCCTTTCGGAGAAATCTACTCCGCCTTGCAGCAGCGGGCCATCGACGGCGCCGAGCTCGTTTACGCCAACATCCCCGACATGAGCCTTTGGGAGGTGCTGCGTTACGTGAACGAGACCAAGCACTTCCTCCTCATCAACTTCGAGGTGGTGGGGGAGGCCTGGTACCGACGGCTACCGGCCAATTACCGGCAGATCCTCCGGGAGGAGTGTGTGCGGGCAGGCCGGGAAACCTCCCAGCGCATCGCCGCGGAGGAGGAGCGGATCAAATCCCTTATCCAGCAACGGGGCATGACCATCGTGAGCGATGTCGACCTGGCGGCCTTCCGACGGGCGGCGGAAACCGCTTACGAGCGCCTTGGACTTAAGAGCATCCGGGACGCCTTGTACCAGGCTTTGCGGCGCTAAGGGGAAGGCCCCGGTATCTCCGGGGCCTTCCCCGAGTCAGGAGGGGACCTTGCGGGAACGGATCCTTCGTTGGGAAGAGGGCTTGGCCGTTATCTTCCTTGCTGCTTCTGCCCTTGTTGTGTTCGCGGGGGGGGTAGGGCGGTTCTTGGGGCATCCTCTGGACTGGTCCATGGACCTGGCCACCTTCTCCTTCGCTTGGGCGGTTTTCTTGGGGGCAGATCTAGCACTTAGGGAAAATCGGCACGTGGCGGTGGACAATCTAGCACGTTTGTTCCCTCCCAAGGCGCGCCGGTGGGTTCAACTGGCAACCTGGGCCCTCGTGGCCGTGTTCTTGCTAACCCTCTTTGCCTATAGCCTTGTGGCGGCCTATCAGACCCGCTTCCGTAGCTTCCAAGGGGTACCAGGTTTTAGCTACGCCTGGGTTACCCTGAGCGTGAGCCTGGGAAGCTTTCTCATGTTCACCACCGCCTTGGAGCGGGTTCGGCGCATCCTTAAGGGGTAAGGCATGCTCTTGAGCTTTCTGGTCTTCTTGGGCCTGGTCCTTCTGGGGATGCCCGTGGTCTTCGCCATTGGGATCGGAGGGCTGGTCTTCTTCCTCACCCAGCCGGAGCTCCAGCTCATCATGCCCGTGCAGCTGGCCTTGGCGGAAACCCAGAACTTTTCCCTCTTGGCCATCCCCACCTTCATCCTGGCCAGCAACCTCATGAACGAGCTAGGCGTGACCCGTAGGCTCCTCCAGTTCGCCCATACCCTTACGGGCTTTTTGCGGGGCGGCTTGGCCCAGGTGAGCGTGCTCTTAGGGTTCCTCATGGGCGGGGTCTCCGGCTCGGCCATCGCTGATGCCACCATGCAGACCAGGCTCCTGGGGCCCGAGATGGCGCGGAAGGGGTATCCCAGGGGCTTCATCGCGGCGCTGCAAGGGTTTTCCGGCCTCCTCGCCGTGGCGATTCCCCCGAGCATCGGCCTCATCCTCTACGGGAGCATCGGGCAGGTGTCCATCGGCCAGCTCTTCGCTGGGGGCATCGGGGTGGGGATCCTCATGGCCCTGGCCTACATGCTCACCGTGGCCCTCCTGGCCCGGCGAAGGGGGTACCTGCCCGAAAACCCCAGCCCGCCCACGGCCCGGGAGCTTTTCCAAGCGTTGAGGGAGAGTTTCTTTGCCGTGCTCTTTCCCTTCTTGCTCCTGGCGACCCTCCGCTTCGGCGTCTTCGTCCCCTCGGAGGTGGGGGCGGCTGCGGTGGTCTACGCCCTCTTGGTGGGGTTTATCTACCGGGAGCTCTCCTGGCAGCGGGTGCGGCGCGCCCTGGAGCACTCCGTGCGGGACGTGGGCATGGTGGCCCTCCTCATCAGCATGGCCGCGGTGCTGGGGTACGGGATGAAGTGGGAGATGTTCCCCCAGAAGGTTTCCGGGTTCCTCCTCGAGGCCGTACAAAACCCCCAGGTGGCCCTCCTCCTCATCCTCCTCGCCCTGCTCCTCCTCGGTACCATCCTGGACTCCACGGTGATGATCATCCTCCTCACCCCCATCCTGGTCCCCGCGGCCAAGGCCTTGGGGATCGACCTGGTCTACTTCGGCGTGCTCATGGTCCTCACCTGCGCCGTGGGGCTCCTCACCCCACCCGTGGGGCTTTCCATGTACTCCGTCTGCTCGGTCATGGGCTGCGGCCTGGGGGAGTACGTGCGGGAGGGATGGCCCTTCTTGGTGGCCACGCTCTTGGTGCTCCTTTTGGCCTTTTTCTTCCCCGGGGTGGTCCTTTTCCTGCCCCGGCTCCTCTTCTAGGGGTGAAGCATGCGGCTTAAAGGGAAACGGGCGCTTGTCATTGCGGCGGGGCAAGGCATTGGCCGGGCCATCGCCGAGGCTTTCCAAAGGGAAGGGGCCGAGGTCCTCGGGGCCACGCTGCACCCGGAAAAGCTTGCGGGGGTGGTGCCCGCGGTGCGGCTGGATGCCCGGGACAAGGAGGCGGTCTTCGCCCTTATCCAGGGCATGGAGCGGTTGGACGTCCTGGTGAACGCCCAGGGCGTGGTGCCCGTGGGGGGGATTGCGGAGGCCACGGACGAGGACTGGGACGAGGCCTTCCTCCTCAATGCCAAAAGCGTCTTCTGGGTCATGCAGGCGGCGCTTCCCAAGATGGCGGCCCAGGGCGGGGGGAGCGTGATCAACATCGCCTCGGTGGCCGCCTTCAAAATGGTGCCCCAACGCTTCGTGTACGCCGCCACCAAGGCGGCGGTGGTGGCCATGACCAAGGCGGCGGCCTTGGAGTTTGCCCCCTATGGGGTGCGGGTGAACGCCATCTGCCCGGGGACCGTGGACACGCCCTCCCTCCGGGAGCGGGCAGGGGGGGAGGAGGGGCTTAAGGCCTTCGCCGAGCGGCAGCTCCTCAAGCGGTTAGGCCGGCCCGAGGAGATCGCGGCCCTAGCCGTCTACCTGGCCTCGGACGAGGGCGCCTTCGCCACGGGGGGCGCCTTTGTGGTGGACGGGGGGATGAGCCTATGAGGTGGCGGGCGGAGTCCCTCCTGGCCTGGACGGAACGCCTTCTCCAAAAGGCTGGGGCTGACCTCCCCTCCGCCCAGGCGGTGGCCTGGTCCCTGGTGGAGGCGGACCTCAGGGGTGTAGGGAGCCACGGCCTCCTGCGCCTGCCCGTCTACCTGCGCCGCCTCGAGGCGGGCCTCGTGCACCCAAGCCCCGCCCTCCCCGCCGAGGTGCGGGGCCCGGTGGCCCTCTTGGACGGGGAGCACGGCTTCGGGCCCCGGGTGGCCCTGCGGGCGGCGGAGCTGGCCCAATCCCTCGCCCGGGCCCACGGCCTGGGGGCGGTGGCGGTGCGGCGGAGCACCCACTTCGGCATGGCGGGGCTTTATGCGGAAAGGCTGGCCCAAGAGGGGTTATTGGCCATGGTGACCACCAACGCCGAGCCCGATGTGGTGCCCTTCGGCGGCCGGGAAAAGGCCTTGGGCACCAACCCCCTGGCCTTCGCCGCCCCCGCGCCGCAGGGGATTTTGGTGGTGGACCTCGCCACCGCGGAGAGCGCCATGGGCAAGGTCTTTCTCGCCCGGGAAAGGGGGGAGAGGATCCCCCCAAGCTGGGCGGTGGACCGGGAGGGCCAGCCCACGGAGGACCCCGAGCGGGTGTACGCCTTAAGGCCCCTGGGGGGCCCCAAGGGGTACGCCCTGGCCCTTTTGGTGGAGGTCCTCTCCGGGGCGCTCACGGGAGCCGGGATCGCCCACGGCATCGGCCGCATGTACGACGAGTGGGACCGGCCCCAGGATGTGGGCCACTTCGTCTTGGCCCTGGACCCGGAGGCCTTCCTGGGCCGGAAGGCCTTCCTGGAGCGGATGGGAGCGCTTTGGCAGGCCCTCAAGGCCACGCCCCCCGCCCCGGGCCACACGGAGGTCTTCCTGCCCGGGGAGTTGGAGGCGCGCAGGCGGGCGAAGGCCTTGGCGGAGGGCCTCGAGCTTCCGGAGAAACTGGTGCGGGAGCTCCGGGCCTTGGGCGAGCGCTACGGCGTTCCTTGGAGGGACGATGCCTGAGGTGGTGACCGCGGGGGAGCCCTTGGTGGCCCTGGTACCCCTGGAGCCTGGCCACCTGCGGGGCAGGCGGCTTTTGGAAGTCCACGTGGGCGGGGCGGAGGTGAACGTGGCCGTGGCCTTGGCCCGGCTCGGGGTGCGGGTGGGCTTCGTGGGGCAGGTGGGGGAGGACGAGCTTGGGGCCTTGGTGGAGGAGAGGCTCAGGGCGGAGGGGGTGGACCTGCGCCACTTCCACCGGGTTCCGGGCTTCACCGGGTTGTACCTGAGGGAGCTTTTGCCCTTGGGGCAGGGCCGGGCCTTCTACTACCGAAAGGGCTCCGCGGCCAGCGCCCTCGGCCCAGGGGTCTTCGACCCGGGGTATCTGGAGGGGGCGCGTTTCCTTCACCTGAGCGGCATCACCCCAGCCCTTTCCCCCAGCTGCCGGGCCTTCGCCCTTTGGGCCATGGAGGAGGCCAAGAGGCGGGGGGTAAGGGTGAGCCTGGACGTGAACTACCGCCAGGCCCTCTGGCCGCCGGAGGCCGCGCGGGCCTTTTTGCAGGAAGCCCTCCCCTGGGTGGATCTCCTCTTCCTGAGCGACGAGGAGGCGGCGCTCCTCTTCGGGGATGGGGAAAGGGCCCAAGCGCTAGGCGCCCCGGAGGTGGTCCTCAAGCGGGGCAAGGCGGGGGCCACCGCCTGGGTGGCGGGGGAGCGGGTGGAGGGGGAGGCCTTCCCCGTGGCGGCGGTGGACCCTGTGGGCGCGGGGGACGCGTTCGCCGCCGGGTATCTGGCAGGGCACCTCTTGGGCCTAGGGGTGGCGGAACGCCTGCGCCTCGCCAACCTGCTCGGGGCCTGTGTGGCGGCGAGCCGGGGGGACCACGAGGGAGCGCCCTACCGGGAGGATCTGGAGGCCCTTCTGGAGGGCCGCGCCCGATTTTTTCGCTAGGAGGTACGCATGCAACGCGCTGCGCTGGTAACGGGAGGTAGCCGGGGCATTGGCCGGGCCATCGCCGAGGCCTTGTTGCGGCGGGGTTTCCGGGTGGCCATCGCAAGCCGCCATCCCCAGGAGGCGGTGACGGCCTGGCAGGCGGAGGGGCTTCCCGCCCACGCCTTGGCCGTAGACCTGGAGCGGGAGGACCTCGAGGCCTTGGTGGGGCGGGCGGCGGAGGTTATGGGGGGGCTTCACGTCCTGGTCCACGCTGCGGCGGTAAACGTGCGCAAGCCCGCCCTGGAGCTCTCCTACGAGGAGTGGCGCCGCGTCCTCTACCTCCACCTGGACGCGGCCTTCCTCCTAGCCAAGGCCGCAGCTCCCCATATGGCCCGGGCGGGCTGGGGGCGGGTCCTCTTCCTGGGCTCCGTGACCACCTTCACCGCCGGGGGGCCGGTGCCCATCCCCGCCTACACCACGGCCAAGACCGCCCTCCTGGGCCTTACCCGGGCCCTGGCCAAGGAGTGGGCTCCCTTGGGGATCCGGGTGAACCTCCTCTGCCCCGGGTACGTGGAGACGGACTTCACCCTGCCTGTGCGGCAGAACCCTGAGCTCTTCGGCCCCATCACCGCCCGCATCCCCCTGGGCCGCTGGGCCAAGCCCGAGGAGATCGCCCGGGTGGCGGCGGTCCTCTGCGGGGAGGAGGCGGAGTACCTCACGGGGCAGGCGGTGGTGGTGGACGGGGGGTTCCTCGCCTACTGAGGCCTCCGTGCCACCAGGGTGAGGAGGGTGTAGCTGGCCACGGTCTTGCCCTCCTGGTTCACCACCTCCACCGCCCACTCCACCACCCCCGTCTTCTCGTCCCGGGGGCGCTTGGCCTTCACCGTGAGGCGGGCCTGGAGGGTGTCCCCTGCGGCCACGGGCTCGGTGAAGCGGAGGCCCTCCAGGCCGTAGTTGGCCAGGACGGGCCCCGGGGCGGGGTCCACGAAGAGCCCGGCGGCGGCGGCCAGGACGAAGTACCCGTGGGCCACCCGCTTCCCGAAGAGGCTCTTTTGGGCGGCCAGCTCGTCCGTGTGGGCGTAGAAGTGGTCCCAGGAGAGGTGGGCGAAGAAGGCGATGTCCGCCTCGGTGACGGTGCGGCGGTGGGTGGTGAGGGTTTCCCCCACCTGGAGCTCCTCGTAGAACTTCCGGAAGGGGTGGACCTGGGCGGGGGTTTCCGCCCCCTTGGCGTACTCCGAGAGGAGGGACTGGAGGGTATGGGGGTCGCCCTGGAGGGCGAGGCGGGCCAGGTGGCGCTTCACGGAAAGGAGCCCCCCGAGCTCCTCCCCGCCCCCCGCCCGGCCCGGCCCCCCGTGGAGGAGGCGGGGCAGGGGGGAGCCGTGGCCCGTGGAGGCGTGGGCGTCGCGGCGGTTGAGGAGGTGGAGCCGGCCCACCTCCCCCGAAAGCCCCCAAAGCCAGAAGCGGGCCTCCTCGAGGTCCAGGGTGGCCAGGGTGGCTACCAGCATGCCCCCGCCGAGCCGGGCCAGGTCCAAGGCCTCCTCCCGGGTGCGGTAGGGGAAGAAGGTGGCCACGGGCCCAAAGGGCTCCACCTGGTGCAGCGTGGGGGCGAAGGGGTCTTGGGCCAGGAGGAGGGTGGGGGGGAAGAAGGCCCCGTCCCTCCGGCCTTCGTGCTGCCAGTAGACCTCGGCCCCCGCCCGGCGGAGAGCCGCCACCGCCCCTTCCACCTCCTCCTTCTGGGCTAGGGAGGCCAGGGGGCCCAGGTCCACGCCCTCCTCCCGGGGGTCGCCCAGGCGCAGGGGGGCAAGGCGGGCCTTGGTGGCCTCGAGGAGGTCCCCAAGCCGCCTTTCGGGCACCAGGACCCGGCGGATGGCGGTGCAGCGCTGCCCGGTCTTGAGGGTGAGCTCCTGGGCGATCTCCTCCGCCAGGCGCAACAGCTCCTCCTCCCCCGCCCCTTCCCCCAGGACGGCGGCGTTCAGGGAGTCGGTTTCGGCGTTGAAGTAGGCTCCCCGCTCCAGGAAGGCGGGGTGGCGCCGGATGCGGTCCGCCGTGGCCTTGGAGCCGGTGAAGTAGAGGCTGTCCCGGTGGTCCAAGGCGTCCAGGGCGTTCCCCAGGCCCCCCGCCACGAACTGGAAGCTCCCCTCGGGGAGGAGGCCCGACTCCAGCATCATCCGGGCCAGGGCCTCGGCCACGTGGGCCGTGGGGGTGGCGGGTTTGGCCAGGGTGGGAACCCCGGCTAGGAAAGCGGGGGCGAACTTCTCCAGGAGCCCCCAGACGGGGAAGTTGAAGGCGTTCACCTGGAGGGTCACCCCGCCCTTGGGCCCGAGGACGTGCCGCCCCTGGAAGGAAAGGTCCTTGGAAAGGGGGAGGTACTCCTCCTCCGGGAGGAGGTTGCCCTCGGGCAGGTGGCGGGCCAGGCTGGCGTAGGCGTAGAGAACCCCGATGCCCCCGTCCACGTCGTACCACGCATCCCGCCTTGTGCCCCCGGTAGTGGCGTAGAGGCGGTAAAGGGCCTCCTTGCGCTCCGAGAGGTACTGGGCCAAGGCCCTAAGCCGCCTTCCCCGCTCCGGGAAGCCCAGGGCCAAAAGGGCCTTCCCCCCCACCTCCCGGCCGTGGGCGATGGCCTCCTTGAGGGGAAGCCCCTCCGCCGTGACCCGAGCCAGCTCCTCGCCCGTGGCGGCGTCCCGGATGGGGACGCCCTCGCCTTCGCCTTCCCGCCATGCGCCTAGAAGGTAGCTTTGGAGCTTCATCCTCACACCGCCTTAAAGGCCTCGAACACCTCGCCGCAGGCGCCGCACTGGTAGAGCATCTTGCAGAGGGTAGCCCCGAAGGCGTTTTTAAGGGCCACCTCCCGGCTGCCGCACCGGGGGCAAGGGGGGTCCTGGTGGGCCATGGGGAGGGGCAGGGGCGGGGCGATGCCGTAGGCGGCCAGCTTCTCCTTGGCCTCCTCCGCCATGGCCTCCGTGGACCAAGGGGTGCGGGCCTCCTCCACCTCCACCGCCTCCGCCCCCGCCTTCTTCAGAGCCCGCACCATCTCCTCCCGGATGAGCTTTAGGGCGGGGCAGCCGGAGAAGGTGGGGCGGAAGCGCACCCGGACCCAGTTCCCCTCGGCCTCGAGGGAGAGGACCATCCCCATCTCCACGATGTTGAGGACGGGGATCTCGGGGTCCTTGACCCCCTTTAGGGCCTCCCAGTAGCGGTCTACCACGCCTTGGCCTCCGGGTCCCAACGGGCCACGGACTGCATCTCCGCTAGAAGCGACCATAGGTACTCCGTGTGCTCCTTCCGGCTTTTGGGCACGTAGCCCCCCTGGGGGGGCTTGAGCCCCGAGCGCTCCAGGTGGCGGGTGACCTCCTCCAGGTAAGGGGCCTCCAGGGCCTTCAGGTCCGGCACCACCCCCGCCTCCACCAAAGCCTCCTCCTCCGGGAGGGGGACGAACAGCTGCCTGGCGTAGGGGAAGAGGAGGTCTAAGGCCGCCTGGGCCCGGCGGTGGCTCTCCTCGGTGCCCTGGCCCAGGCGCTCCACCCAAAGGGCGGTGTGCCTCAAGTGGAAGCGCTCCTCCTTGCGGATGCGGCGGGCCACCTCGGCCAGGGGCTCGTAGGTGCTCCTTTCCGCCGCCTGGAGCCAGAGGTTCTCGTAGGCGTCGAAGAGGTACTGCCGCACCAGGGTAAAGGCCCAGTCCCCCTTGGGCAGCTCCACCAAGACGGCGTTTTGGTACTCCAGGGGGTCGCGGAAGAAGACGAGCCGGTCAGGGTCGGCCCCGTCCAGCTCCTGGCGGAGCTCCAGGTAGAGCTTGGCGTGGCCCAGCTCGTCCTGGGCCAGGTTGGCGATGGCGATGTCCTCCTCGAGGATGGGCGCATGGGCCACCCACTCGGACAGGCGCTGGGCCAGCACCACCTCGTCGTCGGCCAGGGCCGTGAGCTTGGCCACCAGGGCTTCCTTGAGGCACGGGTCAAGGGGCATCCTCCACCTCCTTGGCGGTGATGAGGCCGTAGTAGCTCTGCAAGCGGTAGGTCTTGTCCTTGGCCGGGGCGAACCAGCTTTCGATCACTTCCTCCTTGGGCTCCGTCCCCACCACCAGCCGCTCCGGCACCGTCCAGAAGGCCACCCCTTGGGCGTGGAGGAGCGCCTCTTTAATGGCCGAGGCCGGGCCCTTGGCCAGGAAGCGGCCCACCAGGTCGCCATAGACCATGCTCCGGCGGTGGCTCCGCTTGGCGAAAACCCAGTAGGCCTCCTCCGGCCCCACCTCCTCGGGCCAGGGGCCCTTCAGGCCCTCCTGCGTCAGGTGGAAGAAGGCCTCCGCCGGGGCCACGAAGAGGGCGTAGGCGGAAGGCCGACGCACGAAGACGTGCCGGGCCAAAAGGAGGGCGTGCTCGGGGTCGGTGGCGTGCACCGAGCCCACCATCTGGGGCGGGCTTTTGGGGGTGTCCTGCTTGATGACCTCGTAGCGGGGCCACTCCGTTCCCCACATGGCTCCCTCCTAGTCCGCCGCCTGGGCCAAGCGGCGCTTGGCGTGGGCCTCCATGGCCTCCCGTACCCAGCGCCCTTCCTCGTGCGCCCGTTGCCTGGCCAACAGGCGGTGGCGGTTCATGGGGCCTTCCCCTTGGATCACCTTCCAGAACTCGTCCCAGGGGATGGGGCCGTGGACCCAGTTCCCCGTCTTCTCGTCGTAGCGGAGCTCGGGGTCGGGGGGGATAAGCCCCGCCTCGAGGAGCTCCGGCACGTGCTCGTTCAGGAACTCCTGGCGGATCTGGTCGTTGGTCTTGGTCTTGATGCCCCAGCGCAGGAGGAGGGGGGTATGGGGGGAGTCGGTGTCGTGGGGCCCGGCCATCATCAGGGTAGGCCACCACCAGCGGTTTAGGGCATCCTGGACCATCTGCCGCTGCTTCCGGGACCCCTTGGCGTAGAGGAGGACCGCCTCCTTGCCCTGCTTGTGGTGGAAGGTCTCCTCGGCGCAGATGCGCACCATGGCCCGGGAGTAGGGCCCGTAGGAGCACTGGGCCAGCATGGTCTGGTTCTTGATGGCCATGCCGTCCACCAGCCAGCCGATGATGCCCACGTCGGCCCAGGTGAGGGTGGGGTAGTTGAAGATGTTGGAGTACTTGGCCTGCCCCGCTAGCAGGGCCTCCACCATCTCCTCCCGGGTCACCCCGAGGGTTTCTGCGGCGTGGTAAAGGTACTGGCCGTGCCCCGCCTCGTCCTGCACCTTGGCCAGGAGGATGAGCTTGCGCCTCAGGGAAGGGGCCCGGGTGATCCAGGCGCCTTCGGGGAGCATGCCCACCCACTCGCTGTGGGCGTGCTGGGAGATCATGCGGACAAGCTGCCTGCGGTACTCCGCCGGCATCCAGTCCCCGGGCTCGATCTTCTCCCCCCGGGCGATCCTGGCCTCAAACTCCGCAAGCCTTTCCGGGTAGTCTGGGTCCTCCGGGTAGCCGATCCTAAGCTTCACCATCCGCGCCTCCTTCCTCCACGCCAAGAGCCCGAAGCACGAGCCCGGCGTAAGCTTCCGCAAGCTCCTCCAGGGAAAGCGGCCCATCGGGCCTGTACCACTGGTAGGTCCAGTTGAGGGCCGAAAGGACGAAGAGGGTGGCGAGGCGCACGTTCTCCACGCGGAAGACGCCCTTCTCCACCCCCTCTTGGATCACCCCTTGCACCCCCTCCTCGTAGCGGCGCCTCAGGGCCTTGGCCTCCTCCAGAAGGGGAGGGGAGAGGTGCTTCCACTCGTGGAAGAAGACCGTGGCCCGGGGAAGCTCCTCGGCGATGACCCGGAGGTGGCCTTTCACCAAGGCCTTCGCCCGCTCCACGGGGCCACCTGGGGGAAGGCTCTCCAAAACGGCGAGGAAGCGCTGGGCCGCCTGGCGGACCACCTCCAGGAGGATCTCCTCCTTGGACTGGATGTGGGCGTAGAGGCTTCCCCCTTGCAGGTTCAGGTGGCGGGCGAGTTCCCGCATGCTGGTGGCGTGGTAGCCTCGCTGGCTGAAGAGGGTTCCGGCCACGTGGAGGATCTCGTCCCGACGCTCCATGGCTAACGATCGTTTGTTAGTTTCGCACACCTGGGGCGAAGGGACAAGTGTCCTGGCTCACCTTCTCCCTTGACACTTGGGGGCGACGGGTATAGGGTGTACTTACCGACCGGTCGGTGAGCTATGGTGACCCCTACCAAGGACCGCATCCTCGAGGAGGCCGCCAAGCTCTTCACGGAGAAGGGCTACGAGGCCACCAGCGTCCAGGACATCGCCCAGGCCCTGGGCCTTTCCAAGGCGGCGCTCTACCACCACTTCCGGAGCAAGGAGGAGATCCTTTTGGCCATCAGCCTACAGGCCCTCGAGGGCCTGGTGCGGGCGGGAGAGGAGGCCCTGGCCTACCCGGACCCGGAGGAGGCCCTTCTCCGCTTCATGGAGGCCCACGCCCGCTACTTTGAGGAGAACTATTCCTTCTTTGTCACCATGCTCCAAGGCATCCAAAGCCTTTCCCCGGAAAACCGGGCGGCCACCCTTACCCTTCGCGACCAACACGAGGAAAACCTGCGGACCCTCCTCCGGCGGGGGGTGGAAACGGGCGCCTTCCGCCCGGTGGACGTGGCCCTGGCGGGGCGGGCGGTCCTTTCTCTTCTCAACTGGATGATCCGCTGGTTCCGCCCCGGCGGCCCCAAGCGGGCGGTGGAGTTCGCCCAAGCGTACCACGAGCTCATCCTTAGGGGGTTGAAGGATGGAGATCCCAGAGCACAAGGAGCTTAGAGAGGTGGCGCGCCGCTTCCTGCAGGAGGCGGCGCCCCTCCTGAAGCAATACGAGGAACAGGAGGCCTTCCCTTGGCCCTTGGTGGAACGCATGGGGCAGCTTGGCTTCCTGGGCGTTTTCGTCCCCGAGGCGCTGGGCGGGGCGGGGCTAGACTTCTTTGCCTACCTGGCCCTTTTGGAGGAGATGGGGGGCTACGCCTCCTTGCGCTCCATCCTCTCCGTGCAGCAAAGCCTGGTTCTCACCCCTCTCCTCACCTACGGGACGGAGGCGCAAAAGGCAAGGTACGTGCCCCGTTTGGCCCGGGGGGAGATCCTGGGCGCCTTCGGCCTCACCGAGCCTGAGGCGGGCTCGGATGCGGCAAGCCTCCGCACCCGGGCCTACCGGGAGGGCGACCACTACGTGCTGGAGGGCCAGAAAACCTTCATTTCCCACGGCAACGTGGCAGAGGTCTTCCTCGTCTTCGCCAAAACGGACCCGGAACAGGGGGCCAAGGGCATCACCTGTTTCCTGGTGGAGCGGCAAGACGGGGTGAGGACAAGCCCCTTGAAGGGAAAGCTCGGCCTGAAGGCGGCGGATACCGGGATGGTGTTCCTGGACGGGGTGCGGGTGCCGAAGGAAAGGGTCTTGGGGCGGGAGGGGGAGGGCTTCAAGATCGCCCTTTCCACCCTGGACACAGGCCGCATCTCCTTGGCGGCGGGAGCGGTGGGGCTTATGCGGCGGGCCTTGGACCTCTCCCTCAATTACGTAAGGGAAAGGCGGCAGTTCGGCCGGCCCATCGCCAGCTTCCAGCTCATCCAGGAGCACTTGGCGGAGATGAAGCTGGATTTGGAGGCCTCGAGGCTCCTCACCTACCAGGCGGCCTGGAAAAAGGTCAAGGGGGAGCCCTACACCCTCGAGGCCAGCCTGGCCAAGCTCCACGCCTCCGAGGCCGCCAACCGGGTGGCTTACCGGGCCATCCAGGTGCACGGCGGCTACGGCTTCTTTGAGGAGTACGAGGTGGCAAGGCTTTACCGGGACGCCCGGATCCTCACCCTGTACGAGGGGACCAGCGAGGTGCAGAAGCTCATCATCGGGGCCCACCTCACGGGGGTTCGGGCCTTCGCTTGAAAGGAGGCGCGCCATGCCCATGTACTTCGAGGACTTCCAGGTCGGCCAGCGCTTCACCACCCCTGCCCGCACCGTCACCGAGGCGGACGTGGTGAACTTCGCCGGGGTCTCCGGGGACTATAACCCCATTCACACCGACGCCGAGTTCGCCAAGGAAACCCCCTTTGGCCAGCGCATCGCCCACGGGCTTCTGGTGCTTTCCATGCTCACAGGGCTCAGGCAACGCTCGGGCCACTTCGAAGGTACCGTGATCGCCTGGATGGAGATCCGGAGCTACAAGTTCCTAAAGCCCGTCTTCATCGGGGACACGGTGCGGGGGGAAAGCGAGATCCTGGAGAAGCGGGAGACCTCCAAGCCCGACCGGGGCATCCTGGTGCAAAGGGTGAGGGTCTACAACCAGCGGAACGAGGTGGTGCAGGAGGGGGAGTTCGTGACCCTGGTGCGGCGGAGGCCGGCTTGAGCCCCTTTGCCCGCTGGTTCCAGGCCGAGGTCCTGAGGAAAGAGGGCGGCGAGGCGGAGCTCCGCCTTTCGGTGCGGGAGGAGTTCCTCCAGGGCCAGGGCCTGGTGCACGGGGGGATCCTGGCGGCGCTTTTGGATAGCGCCTTGGGCCAGGCGGTGGAAAGCCTGGGGGTGAAGGGGGTGACGGCGGAGCTTGCCATAAGCTACCTGCGGCCCGTGCGGGAGGGGGTGCTCCTCGCCCGGGGATGGGTGGTCCACCCCGGGCTCCACCTCCTCCACGCCGCCGGGGAGGCCCTCCTGGAGGGGAAGCGGGTGGCCTTCGCCAAGGGGGTCTTCTACCGGGTGGGCTAGGGCTATACTGGGTCTAAAAGGAGGAACCCATGTTCCCGAGCACCATGATGGACGAGGAGCTCAACCTTTGGGACTTTCTGGAAAGGGCGGCGGCCCTTTTTGGGAAGAAGGAGGTGGTTTCCCGCCTCCACACCGGGGAGGTCCACCGCACCACCTACGCCGAGGTGTACCGCCGGGCGAAGCGCCTCATGGGGGGGCTGAGGGCCCTGGGGGTGGGGGAGGGGGACCGGGTGGCCACCCTGGGGTTCAACCACTTCCGCCACCTCGAGGCCTACTTCGCCGTGCCCGGCATGGGGGCCGTCCTCCACACGGCTAACCCCCGCTTAAGCCCCAAGGAGATCGCCTACATCCTGAACCACGCCGAGGACAAGGTCCTCCTCTTTGACCCGCACCTCCTGCCCCTGGTGGAGGCCATCCGGCCGGAGCTCCAAACCGTGGCGCACTTCGTGGTGATGGACCAAGAGGCCCCCGAGGGCTACCTGGCCTACGAGGAGCTCTTGGCGGAGGAGGCGGAGCCCCACCGGGTACCCGAGCGGGCCGCCTGCGGCATGGCCTACACCACCGGCACCACGGGCCTGCCCAAGGGGGTGGTCTATAGCCATAGGGCCCTCGTCCTCCACTCCCTGGCGGCGAGCCTCGTGGACGGCACCGCCCTTTCGGAAAGGGACGTGGTGCTTCCCGTGGTCCCCATGTTCCACGTGAACGCCTGGTGCCTGCCCTACGCCGCCACCCTGGTGGGGGCCAAGCAGGTGCTGCCCGGGCCCCGCTTGGACCCCGCCTCCTTGGTGGAGCTCTTTGAGGGGGAAGGGGTCACCTTCACCGCCGGGGTGCCCACGGTGTGGCTGGCCCTGGCGGACCACCTGGAGGCCACGGGCCACCGCCTAAGGACCCTAAAGCGCCTAGTGGTGGGGGGAAGCGCCGCGCCCAAGAGCCTCATCGCCCGCTTGGAGCGGATGGGGATAGAGGTGCGCCAGGGCTACGGCCTCACGGAGACCTCCCCGGTGGTGGTGCAGAACTTCCTCAAGAGCCACCTGGAAAGCCTCCCGGAAGAGGAGAAGCTCACCCTCAAGGCCAAGACCGGCCTGCCCATCCCCTTGGTGCGCTTGAGGGTTGCGGACGAGGAGGGCCGCCCCGTGCCCCAGGACGGGAAGAGCCTGGGGGAGATCCAGCTCAAGGGCCCCTGGATCACCCGGGGCTACCACCGCAACGAGGAGGCGAGCGGGCGGGCCCTCACCCAAGACGGCTGGTTCCACACCGGGGACGTGGCCGTCTGGGACGAGGAGGGCTACGTGGAGATCAAGGACCGGCTCAAGGACCTGATCAAGTCGGGCGGGGAGTGGATCTCCAGCGTGGACCTGGAAAACGCCCTCATGGGCCACCCCAAGGTGAAGGAGGCGGCGGTGGTGGCCATCCCCCATCCCCGCTGGCAGGAAAGGCCCTTGGCGGTGGTGGTGCCCCGGGGGGAGGCGCCAAGCCCGGAGGAGCTAAACGCCCACCTCCTCCAGGCGGGCTTCGCCAAGTGGCAGCTTCCCGACGCCTACGTCTTCGTGGCGGAGATCCCTAGGACGAGCGCGGGCAAGTTCCTCAAGCGGGCCCTCCGGGAGCAGTACAAGGGCCACTACGGAGGGGAATGATGTTTCTGGAGCAGTTCCGCTTAGACGGCAAAGCGGCCTTGGTGACGGGGGGTTCCCGGGGGCTTGGCCTCGAGGCCGCTTTGGCCCTCAAGGAGGCGGGGGCCAAGGTGGCGGTGGTGGCCAGGCGGGCCAGCTTCTTCGAGGAGGCCCGCAAGCACCTGGGGGAAGACGCCTTGTACCTGGAAGGGGACGTGCGGGACGAGGCCCGCCTGGAGGAGATCTGCGCCCAGGTGGAGGAGGAGCTCGGCCCCCTCACCGTCCTGGTGAACGCCGCCGGCATCAGTTGGGGGGCGCCTTCCCTGGAGATGCCCGTGGAAAAGGTGCGGGAGGTTTTGGAGGTGAACCTGGTGGGGGCCTTTTTGGCGAGCCGCGCCGCCGCCAAGCGCATGAAGGAACGGGGCTACGGCAAGATCGTCCACATCGCCTCCGTGGCGGGGCTCAAGGGGGAGTACCCCGAGGTGCTGGACGCCGTGGGCTACTCCGCCTCCAAGGGCGGCCTCATCGCCCTAACGCGGGATTTGGCGGTGAAGTGGGGGCGCTGGGGCATTAGGGTGAACGCCCTGGCCCCGGGCTTTTTCCCCACCCGCATGACGGAAAAGGTGCTCCCTCGAGCCGAGCCCCTTTTGAAGGCCACCCTCCCCTTGGGCCGGGCGGGGAGGCCCGGGGAGCTTGGGGGAGCGGTGCTCTTCCTGGCCAGCCCCGCCTCGGACTACATCACGGGGGCGGTGTTGCCCGTGGACGGAGGGGCCACGGCCCTTTAGAGATCAGGAAGCCTCCTGGCCGCCTCCTTGAGCCGCTCCCGGGAAGCGTGGAGGTAGATCTGGGTGGTGGCGATGGACTCGTGGCCCAAAAGGTCCTTCACCGCATCCAGCTCCACCCCCACCTCCACCAAGAGGGTGGCGTAGGCGTGGCGGAGCTTGTGGGGGGTGAAGCGCCGGGGGTCCAGGCCCGCCCGCAGGGCGGCTTCCCGGAACTTGGCCTCCACGTAGCGGGCGGAAGGGACGCGGCCCTTGCGCCGCCCCTGGGAGAACGTGAAAACGGGCACATTTCCCTGGGGCGGGCCTAGCTCCCGAAGGACTTCCCGGGCCGTTTTGGAAAGGGGCACCAGCCTTTCCTTGTTGCCCTTGCCCACCACCCGCACCGCCGCCGGCAGGCCCCCTTCCAGGACCACGTTGCGCCCTTTAAGGGACAAGGCTTCGGAGATGCGCAGGCCCGTGCCGTAGAGAAAGCGGGCCAAGGCGGTGAGAAGCCCCGCTTCCTGTTCCTGGGAAAAGGCCTCGAGGAAGCGCTTGAGCTCCTCGGGGCTCGGGTGCAGGGGGAGCCTGCGGCCCGCCTTGGGCCGGCCGATGCCCTCCGTGGGGTCTTCCGCCGCCTCGCCCCGCACCTGGGCCAGGTAGCGGTAGTAGCTCCGCAGGGCGGCCAAAAACCCCTGCACCCGCCTGGGGGCCCAGCGCTCCTGCAGGAGAAGGGCCCGCACCGCCTCGGGGCCCGGGGGGAGGTCCTGGGCCTCGAGGAAGCGGAACCAGAAGGCCAGGTCCTGGAGGTAGCGGCGCACCCCCCGGGGGGAGTAGCCCCGTTCCAGGAGGAGGTACTCCGCATAGGGGGCAAGGGGAAGGAGGGTGCTATCGGGGCTTTTAACGCCTAGGGTTTTCCAAAGAACGTGGGTTGGGGCGCTGGGGTCCATGGGGGCATTATATATGCGCGAAATGTACCTTTCGCGAACAATCCCTTACCATGGGTTGACTTCTTAGCATCGCAGGTAACCCGGTAAAACCTCAGCCAGTTCCCGGGGCCTGGACAGGAGCGCCATAAGCTCGGGCGAAGGAGAAGCGGTGTTGCCCTCTTTAAGCATTACATACTGGTCACGGGTGATGGGGGCGAAGGGTAAGGGGGAAAGGAGGGGCACCAGGAGGTCCATGAGGGCCAAGGGTATGGGCAAGAAGGGCTTCTTGCGGCCCACCGCCCGCATCACCAGCTCCAAAAGCTGGCGGAAGGTGTACTCTTTGGGCCCCACCAGGTCGTGGGCGCCGAAAAGGCCCCGTTCCAGGGCCAGGACGAAGGCCTCCGCCACGTCCCCCACGTACACCGGGCGGAAGGGGAAGCGGCCATCCCCGAGGAGGGGCACGAAGGGCAAGGGGGCGCACACCAGGCCCCGGAGGATCTTCCCGAAAAACTCGTCCCCGGGCCCGAAGATGAGGCTTGGGCGGAAGATGGTCCACTTTAGGCCGCTTTGCCGCACCAGCTCCTCCGCCTCGGCCTTGGTTTCGTAGTAGCGGCTTCCCGTGCCCCGCCGCGCCCCTAGGGCGGACATGTGGAGAAGCCTCTCCACTCCCCCTTCCCGCATGGCCAGGAGCAGGTTTTTCACCCCCTCCACGTGCACCGCCTGGAAGGACTGGCCTCGTTCCCGGATGATCCCCGCCAGGTAGATGGCCGCCTCCACGCCCTTTAGGTCCGGCACCTCCTGGGTGATGTCCCCAGGGACGAAAACCGCCCCCGGGGGGAGGGGGCGGGAGTTTCGGGCGAGGACGAGGGGGGTGTGCCCCTCCTGGAGGAGGCGGCGCACCAGGTGCCGCCCCACGAACCCGGTGCCGCCCACCACGAAGACCCGCATCAGGCCGCTTCCAAAACGCCCTGGGCCTGGGCCTCGAGGCCCTCCAGGTCCAGGAGGTACACCTTGCGGTAGGCCGTGGCGATGAGCCCTTCCCGCCGCATATCGGATAAGAGCTTGGACACGGACTCCCGGGTGGAGGCGGTGGCGTCGGCGATCTCCTCGTGGGACACGGTCACGTAGAGCCCGCCCTCGTCCCGGAAGGAGGCGGGGGTATCCGCCAGGAAGAGGAGGTAGCGGGCGATGCGGGAGCGAAGCTCTCCCGTCTGCAGGTGGGTTTCGTAGGCCAGCACCCGCCGCATCTGCCGGGCCAGGTTGCGGGCCACCTGGTGCAGGGCCTCGTGGTCCATACGCTTGGGGTCAAAGCCCTGCACCCCCGCCTCAGTCATGGCCTCGGCGGCGTAGCGGTGGCGCTTGCCCTCCAAGGCCTCCTCCCCAAAGTAGTCCCCGGGGAGGACGTGGCGCAGGGTGAGGGTGCGGCCATCGGGGAGAAGCTCCACGATGCGCACCAAGCCCGACTCCAAGCGGTACAGGGTGTTGGCGGGGTCCCCCGCCAGGTAGATGACTTCCTTCCTGCCAATCCGTTTCATGCTGCCTCCTCCCAAAACACCTGGGCAAGCCTCCCTAGGTCCTCCACGTAAAGCGCCCCAAGCCGCCCGGCCTCCTCCGCCGTGGCCCCAGCCCCGCCCACCACCACATGGGGGGCGATTCCCACCAAGGCCCCGTCGGGCAGGGCCCGCAGGGTTTCCGGGAGGAGGGCGGAAAGCACCACCCCCCGCGCCCCCAGGGCCTGGACCAGGGCCTTGAGGTCGGGCAGGGGGGTATCGGGGCCCAGGTAGAGGGCGGGAAGCCCCTGGCGGCGCAAGAGGTAGGCGGCCAGCATGGCCCCAATCTCGTGCCGCTCCCCCGGGGGCGTGGTGACCAGGATGGGAGCGCCTTGAGGGTAGCCCGAAAGGTCCAAAAGCTCCTGGAGCCTGGCCCGGAGGAAGGTGGAGGCCAGGTGTTCCTGGGACACGAACACCTCCCCCCGGTGCCAGCCCTCGCCGATCTCCCGCAGAACGGGCACGAGCACCTCCCGCACCACCCCCTCGGGGCCCAAAAGCCGCACCCCCCGGCGGAAAAGGGCCTCCGCCTGGGGAAGGTCGGCGGCGAGCAAGGCCTCCTTCACCGCCCCCGCCAGCTCCTCGGGGCGGGCCGTCTCCGCCAGGACGCGCCGGATGGCGGCCTGGGGCGTGGCCCCTTCCTCCAGGAGGCGGCGGATGCGCTTTAGGGCCTCCACCTCCTCCTGGCGGTAGAGGCGGTGCCCCCCCGGGGTGCGCTCGGGCCGGGGAAAGCCGTAGCGGCGCTCCCACTGGCGCAGGACGTGGGCGGAAAGGCCCGTGATGGCCTCCACCTCGGCGATGGTGTACGCCCCGCTTCGGGTCATGCCTTTAGCGTAGAGGCATGTCTAAGTTTTGTCAAGTATATGTCGGGTTGGGGTTCCCACCCCATGGCCCTGCGGAGTGTGGCCGGGACAAAAGTCCTGCGCTCGCCCTAGACTAGGATGCACACGAGCGCCTATGGAGCCTGACTGGAAACGCCTAGCACGCCTGGTCCGGGACCATTCCGCCACCTTCTACCTGGGAAGCCTCCTCTTCCCCAAGGCGGAAAGGCGGGGGGCCTGGGCCATCTACGCCGCCTGCCGCCTGGGGGACGAGGCGGTGGACGGGCCTGGGGGCGGAAGGGAAGCCCTTGCCGCCTGGTGGGAAGGGGTGGAGCGGGCCTATGGGGGGCAGCCCCGGGCGGACTGGGAGGTGGGCCTCGCCTGGGCCTTGGAGCGCTGGGCCATCCCCTTCGAGGCCTTTTCCCACATGAGGGAGGGCTTCCTCACCGATCTGGGCCCCGTGCGCCTCGGGAGCGAGGCGGAGCTCCTCCGCTACTGCTACCAGGTGGGGGGCACGGTGGGGCGGATGATGGCGGCGGTGACCGGGGGGGAGGGGGCGGAAAGGGAGGCCATCGCCCTAGGGCAGGCCATGCAACTCACCAACATCCTGCGGGACGTGGGGGAGGACCTGGCCCTAAACCGGGTTTACCTGCCGGAAACCCTCCTCAAGCGCTTTGGGGTGGCCCTCGAGGACCTCTTCGCCCGCCGGGCCACCCCCGGCTACCGGGCCCTCCTGGCCCACCTCGAGGCCCAGGCCCGCGCCCTCTACCGGGAGGGGCTCAAGGGCATCCCCAAGCTCCGGGTGGGGCGGGCGGCCATCGCCCTAGCCGCCCTGCAGTACCAGGGCATCCTGGATAAACTCAAACGGATGGACTACGGAAACCTCTGGCAAAGGGCCCACCTGAAGCCTTGGGAACGGCTTTGGCTCCTCCCAGAGGCCTACCGCCTGGCCCGGATGGGGGAGTGATGCGCCTGGTCTGGCACCGGGGCGACCTCCGCCTCCACGACCACCCCGCCCTCCTCGAGGCCCTTGGGGAAGGCCCCGCGGTGGGCCTGGTGGTCCTGGACCCCAACAACCTCCAGACCACCCCAAGGCGCCGGGCCTGGTTCCTGGAAAACGTGCGGGCCCTGCGGGAGGCCTACCGGAAGCGGGGCGGGGCGCTTTGGGTCCTGGAAGGGCTCCCTTGGGAAAAGGTGCCCGAGGCGGCGAGGCGGCTACGGGCCCGGGCCGTCTACGCCCTAGCGAGCTACACCCCCTACGGCCGCCACCGGGACGAGCGGGTGCGGGAGGCCCTGGACGTCCCCCTCCACCTCCTCCCTGCCCCCCACCTCATCCCCCCCGACCTCCCCCGGGCCTACCGGGTCTACTCCCCCTTCCGGCGGAACTTCCGGGGCCTCTCCCCTCCCCTTCCCGCCCCCGAGGCCCTGCCGCAGGCCCCGGAGGAGGGGGAGGTGCCGCAGGAGGCCTCCGACGTCCTGCTTCCCCCAGCCGGGGAGGAGGCGGCCTTGGCGAGGCTTGCCGCCTTCCTGGAGGAGAAGCTTCCCCGCTACGCTGAGGCGCGGGACCGCCTGGACGGGGAGGGGGGCTCGAGGCTTTCCCCCTACTTTGCCCTGGGGGTCCTCTCCCCCCGCCTGGCCGCCTGGGAAGCGCTGAAGCGGGGCGGGCAGGGGGCCTCCAAGTGGGTGGACGAGCTCATCTGGCGGGACTTCTCCTACCACCTCCTCTACCACTTCCCCTGGATGCGGGAAAGGCCCCTGGACCCCCGCTGGGAGGCCCTGCCCTGGAACGGGGACGAGGCCCTCTTCCAGGCCTGGCTGGAGGGGCGCACGGGGGTCCCCCTGGTGGACGCCGCCATGCGGGAGCTTCGGGCCACGGGCTTCCTCTCCAACCGGGCCCGGATGTGCGTGGCCCAGTTCGCCGTGAAGTACCTCCTCCTCCCCTGGCAAAAGGCGGAGGCCGCCTTCAAGGCCCTCCTCCTGGACGGGGACACGGCGCAAAACCTCCAGGGCTGGCAGTGGGCTGGGGGGCTTGGGGTGGATGCGGCGCCCTACTTCCGCCTCTTCAACCTGGTGGCCCAGGGGGAGCGGCACGACCCCGGGGGCTCTTGGCTCCGCCGCTATGCCCCCGAGTACGCCTCCTACGCCCCCAAGGAGCCCGTGGTGGACCTCGAGGCGGCCAGGCGGCGCTACCTGGCCCTGGCCCAGGCCCTCCCCAAAAGGTAGCCTGGAGCACCTTGGGCGGGGGAAGGTGAGGGTTTTCTCGGGTATCCTCTAGCCATGACCGCCACCCTGGACCTAAGGCGGGCCCTCCCCGACCTGAGGCGCCTTCGGGACGACCCCCTGGACACCCTCCTCGCCTGGGGCCGGGCGCACCCCCGCCTCCGGCTTCCCCTACCCGGGTTTCCCCTCCTCCTGGTCTTCGACCCCGAGGGGGTGGAGGCGGTCCTCCTCGGGGTGGAGAGCAAGGCCACCTTCCAGTACCACGAGCTTTCCCGCCTCACGGGGCGGGGCCTCCTCACCGACTTCGGTCCTTCCTGGAAGGAGGCCAGGAAGGTCCTCAAGGACCCCTTCCTACCGAAAAGCGTCCAGGCCTACCGGGACCCCTGGCGGGAGGAGGCGGAGGGCCTTTTCGCCTCCTGGCGGGTGGGGGAGGTGCGGGACCTGGCCCAGGAGATGCTCCGCCTCTCCCTCCGCTTCCTGGGCCGGGCCCTTTGGGGTAGGCCCCTCCCCGAGGGCCTGGCGGAGCTCGCCCTGAAGGCCCTGGAGCGGGCGGTGCAGCGGATGCAAAACCCCTTCACCCGGCTCAACCTCCTGGCGGAGGGGGCCTTCCACCGCCTGCGGCGGGCCCTGGAAGGGGAGGCGGAGGCCCTCCTCCCCGTGCCTCCCCTTTCCCGCCTGCCCCGGGAACGGGCCCTGGCGGAGGCCAAGACCCTCCTCATCGCCGGGCACGAAACCACGGCAAGCGCCCTCACCTGGGCCCTTTTCCTTCTCTCCCACCGCCCAGAGCACCAGGCCCGGGCGGCCCAGGACCCCGCCTTCGCCCGCGCCGCCTTCCACGAGGCCTTAAGGCTCTACCCCCCCGCCTGGCTCCTCACCCGCAAGGCGGAGGGCCCCCTGGACCTCCTGGGGGAGAGGGTGGCGGCGGGGACCACCCTGGTCCTCTCCCCCTACGTCACCCACCGCCTGGCCTTCCCCCAGGGGGAGGCCTTCTGGCCCGAGCGCTTCCTGGAAGGCCCCGCCACCCCAAGCGGCCGCTACTTCCCCTTTGGCTTTGGGCAAAGGCTCTGCCTGGGGCGGGACTTCGCCCTCCTGGAGGGGGAGGTGGCCCTCATGGCCTTCTTCCGCCGCTTCCGCCTGGAACCCCTGCCCCGGCCCAAGGTCCACCCTGGGGTGACCCTCTGGCCCCTGGGGGGGCTTCCCGCCCGCCTGGAGGCGGCATGACCTACCTGGAGTTCCACCTCCTCTTCCTCCTCCCGCCCCTCCTCGCCCTCCTCCTTTGGGCGAGGCCCAGGCCGCCCCGGCTTTGGGCCTACCTCCTCATGCCCCTCATCGCCCTCCTCTACACCACCCCCTGGGACAACTACCTGGTCTGGCGGGGGGTCTGGGGCTACCCCGAGGGGCGGGTCCTCCTCCGGATCGGATACGTGCCCCTGGAGGAGTACCTCTTCTTCCTCCTCCAACCCCTCCTCACCGGGGCCTTCCTCCTCCGCCTGGCGGGGACACCCCCGCCCCCGGGGCCCGGAGTGTTTAGGGTGGGGGGTGGGGGAGTATTCCTCCTCCTCGCCGCCACGGGAGTCCTCCTCCTGGCCCTTGGGGGGAAGGGGCTTTACCTGGGGCTCATCCTGGCCTACTTCGCCCCCGTCTTCCTCCTGCAGTGGGCCTTCGGGGGAGACCTCCTTTGGGCCTGGCGGCGGCCCCTCCTCCTCGGGGTGGCCCTTCCCACCCTCTACCTGTGGCTCGCCGACCTCTACGCCATTCGGGCCGGGATCTGGTGGATCGCCCCGGAGTACACCCTAGGCCCCAAGGCCTTCGGGCTACCCTTGGAGGAGATGGCCTTCTTCCTGGCCACCAACCTGGCGGTGGTGCAGGGTCTCCTTCTGGCCTGGCACCCCGAGGCCCTAAGGCGCCTGCGATGATGGACCCCAAGCGTCCCTTGGCCAAGCTCCTCAAGGCCTTCGTGGAGGGCCTCCTCCTCCGGAGCCTGAAGGGAAGCCTCCGGGGGGTATACCTCAAGGGGGAGCTTCCCCGGGAGCCCCTGGTCCTGGCCCTGAACCACCACAGCTTCTTCGACGGCCACCTGGTCTGGCTCCTGGGGCGGCTAGGGCGGCAGCCCACAAGCCTTCTGGTGGCGGAGGAAAACCTGAGGGCCTTTCCCGTCTTGGCCCTGGCGGGGGCCCTGGCCGCCTCGAGGGTGCGGGAGGCCCTAAGGCGCCTTGGGCGGGGGGAGTGGGTGGCGGTCTTCCCCGAGGGGGAGCTCCGCTACCCTGGCCCCCTGGGGCCCCTGAGGCCGGGGGCCCTGTGGCTGGCCCGAAAGGCGGGGGTGAGGGTCCTTCCCGTGGCCGCCCGGGTGGCCCTGAGGGGGTTTGAGCACCCCGAGGCCTTCCTCCTCCTGGGCCCGCCCCTCGCCCCCGAGGAGGACCTCGGCGCCCGTCTGGGGGGGCTTTTGGCCGAGCTGGACGGCCTCTTGGCCCAAACCCATCCCCGGGCCCTTCCCCCGGGCTTTCAGGAGGTCTTAAGGGGCAGGCGGAGCCTGGAGGAAAGGGTTCGCCCCCTGGTGGAGGCCCTAAGGCGATGACGGGGGACTTCTTCTTCGGCGTCTTCCTCTTCCTCCTCCTCCGCTGGCTTGCCCTCCTCTACAACCTCCTCGCCTTTCCCCAGCTTGCCCCAAGGCCCACCCCCAAGGAGCCCACCGCCTCCCTCCTCGTCCCCGCCCGGAACGAGGCGGAAAACCTCCGCCGCACCCTCCCCACCCTCCTGCGGCAAGGGGCTCTGGAGGTGCTGGTACTGGACGACGGCTCGGAGGACGGCACCGCCCAGGTGGTCCTGGACTTGGCCAAGGACTGCCCGGGCCTCCGCCTCCTGCGGGGGAAGCCCCTGCCCCAGGGTTGGACGGGGAAGAACTGGGCCTGCTGGCAACTGGCCCAGGAGGCGCGGGGGGAGGTCTTGGTCTTCACCGACGCCGACGTGGCCTGGGGGGAGGGGGCCTTGGGGGGGCTTCTTTCGGTCCTGGAGGAGGTGGAGATGGTTTCCGCCTTGCCCCGGCAGGAGGTGGGAACCCCCCTCCTCGCCCCCGTGCCCTTCGTCATGGGGGGGCTTTTCTCCTTCCTGCCCTATCCTCTCCTCACGGCCCTCCGGGTGGCCAACGGCCAGGTGCTGGCCTTCCGCCGCCAGGCCTACTTCGCCCTTGGGGGGCACCAGGCGGTGCGGGGCGAGGTGCTGGAGGACGTGGCCTTAGCCCGGCGGGCGGGGCGCTACGGGCTTTACCTGGGGACGGGGCTCTTCTCCGCCCGGATGTACCGGGGCTATGGGGAGATGGTGGAGGGGTTTGGCAAGAACTTCCTCGAGGTCCACCTCAAGAACCCCGCCATCCTCCTGGGCTCCTGGTTCTACCACCTGGCCCTCTACACCCTCCCTTGGGCCTTTGGGCGGTGGGAGCTCGGCCTCCTGGGGCTTTTGGAAAGGGCCCTGGGGCAGAGGGCCACCGGGGGGGCTCTTTGGCCCGCCCTCCTGGCCCCTTTGGCCCCTCTTCTCCTGCTTCCCGTCTACCTCCGCGCCCTCCTGCCGGGGAAGCGGTGGAAGGGGCGGGCCTTGCCCTAGCACGGGGTAAAATGGGTATCCGTGGAAGGGCGAATCGTGGTGGACCCCGAGGTCATGGGCGGTAAGCCCGTGGTGGCCGGCACCCGCATCACCGTGGAGGAGATCCTCCGCCGCCTAGCGGCTGGGGAGAGCCCTGAGGCCATCCTCGAGGCCTATCCCCACTTGACGCCAGAAGGCTTGCGGGCTGCCCTGCGCTACGCCGCCGAAGCCCTGAGCGGGGAGCGCATCTACCCTTATCCGGAAAAGGTGTGAAGGTCCTCGCAGACGAGGGCGTGGACTTCCCCATCGTGCGACGCCTAAGGAGATGGGGCCTTGAGGTCCTCTACGTGGCCGAGCTGGCCCCGGGGGCCAAGGACCACGAAGTCGTCGCCCTGGCCAAGGAGGAGGGAGCGCTCTTGGTCACCACGGACAAGGACTTCGGCGAGCTGGCCTTCCGCAAGGGCTCAGCCCCGGGGGGTGTGCTCCTTCTCCGGTTGGAAGGCCTCAGCGCCCAAGCGAAGGCCGACCGGGTACTGTGGGCCCTCGTCCACCACGGCGAGGACTTGGTGGGGGCCTTCTCCGTTCTGGAAAGGGATCGGTTACGTATCCGAAGGCTTCCTGGAAGCGGAGCGAAAGCCTGACCCGCCGCCTGTAGCCCGCCCCGCAATCCTGCCCCGCCCATGGGGTAATCTCCTCCCATGCGCGCCCTTGTCATCGGAAGCGGGGTGGGTGGGCTCGCCTGCGCCATCCGCCTCGCCGCCATGGGCCTAGAGGTCCTGGTCTTGGAGAAGCTGGACGGCCCCGGGGGCAGGGCCCGGGTCCACCGGGCGGAGGGCTTCACCTTTGACATGGGCCCCACGGTGATCACCGTGCCCCCCTTCCTGGAGGACCTCTTCGCCACGGGCCCGGGAAACCCCCGGCTCTACCCCGACTTTCCCGAGGAGGAAGGCCTCAGCCACACGGAGCGCTACGTGCGCCTCGTTCCCCTGGACCCCTTCTACCGCATCCACTTCCCCGACGGGACCTACTTCGACTACAAGGACGACCGGGACCACCTCCTCGCCGAGATCCGGCGCCTCGCCCCGGAGGACCTGCCGGGCTACCTCCGCTTCGAGCAAGACGCCCAGGCCATCTTCCGCCGGGGCTTTCTGGAACTGGGCTTCACCCATTTCGGAAGCCTCTTCGACCTCCTCCGGGTTGCCCCCGACCTCCTCCGCCTGGATGCGGTCCGGCCCCTCTTCTCCTTCGTCAAGAAGTACTTCCAAAACCCCAAGATGCGGCGGGTCTTCTCCTTCGAAAGCCTCCTCATCGGGGGAAACCCCCTCTCGGTGCCCGCCATCTACGCCATGATCCACTTCGTGGAGCGCACCTGGGGGGTGCACTTTGCCCTGGGGGGGACGGGGGCCCTGGTCCAGGGGATGGTGCGGAAGCTCCTGGAGCTCGGGGGGAGGATCCGCTACCAGGCCCCCGTGCGCCGCATCCTCACCCACAGGGGAAGGGTGCGGGGCGTGGTCCTGGAGGACGGGGAGCGGCTCGACGCCGAGGTGGTGGTTTCCAACGCCGACTACGTCCACACCTACGGTGAGCTCCTCGCCCCCGAGGACCGCCGCTTCCACGGGGACTGGCGCCTCAAGCGCACCCGGCTTTCCATGAGCCTCTTCGTGGCCTACTTCGGCTTTAGGGCGGACGGCCTCGAGGGGGAAAGGCTCAGGCACCACAACGTCCTCCTCACCGAGCGCTACGAGGGGCTTCTTCAGGATATCTTCGCCCGCAAGGTCCTCCCGGAGGACTTCGCCCACTACCTGCACCTCCCCACCCTCACCGACCCCTCCCTGGCCCCACCCGGGCACCACGCCGCCTACACCCTGGTCCCCGTGCCCCACAACGGAAGCGGTCTGGACTGGCGGGAGCTTGGGCCGAGGTACCTGGAGAAGGCCCTCCGCTACCTGGACCAGGCGGGCTACCTCCCGGGCCTCATGGACCGCCTGGTCTACGCCCACCACATCACCCCCGACTACTTCCAGTGGACCCTGAATAGCCACCTGGGAAACGCCTTCGGCCCTGAGCCCGTGCTCTGGCAGACGGCAAGCTTCCGCCCCCATAACCGCTCCGAGGACGTAAAGGGGCTTTACCTGGTGGGCCAAAGCTACCAGCCGGGGGCTGGGCTTCCCAGCGTCCTCATGTCCGCCAAGATGACGGCGAGGCTCGTGGCCCACGACCTGGGGCTGGAACAGGCGCCCAAGGGGCTCAGGGAGGCCTGGGGGTGAGCACCCTAGAGCGGAAACGGAAGCACCTCGAGGCCTGCCTGGAAGGGGATGTGGCCTACCAAAAGACCACCACGGGCCTGGAGCGCTTTCGGCTTCGCTACCAGGCCCTGGCGGGCCTCGCCCTCTCCGAGGTGGACCTCACCACCCCCTTCCTGGGCAAGACCCTGCGGGCCCCCTTCCTCATCGGGGCCATGACAGGGGGGGAGGCCTTGGGCGAGCGCATCAACCTGGCCCTGGCGGAGGCGGCGGAGGCCCTGGGGGTGGGGATGATGCTGGGCTCGGGCCGGGTGGTGCTGGAGCGGCAGGAGGCCCTGCGGAGCTTCCAGGTGCGCAAGGTGGCCCCCAGGGCCCTCCTGGTGGCCAACCTGGGCCTGGCGCAACTCCGGCGCCACGGGCGGGAAGACCTCCTCCGCCTGGTGGAGCTCTTGCAGGCGGACGCCTTGGCCTTCCACGTGAACCCCCTCCAGGAGGCGGTGCAGAAGGGGGACACAGACTTTAGGGGCCTCCTGGACCGCCTGAGGGACCTCCTCCCCCTCCCCTTCCCCGTCCTGGTGAAGGAGGTGGGGCACGGGCTATCCCGGGAGGCGGCCTTGGCCCTAAGGGACCTCCCCCTGGCGGCGGTGGACGTGGCCGGGGCGGGGGGAACGAGCTGGGCCCGGGTGGAGGAGTGGGTGCGCTACGGCGAGGTGCGCCACCCGGAGCTCTGCGAGATCGGCATCCCCACGGCCCAGGCCATCCTCGAGGTGAGGGAGGTCCTGCCCCAAATCCCCCTCATCGCCTCCGGGGGCGTCTACACGGGCACGGATGCGGTGAAGGCCCTCGCCCTAGGGGCCGACCTGGTGGCGGTGGCAAGGCCTCTTCTGAAGCCAGCCCTCCAAGGGCCTGAGGCGGCGGCCGCCTGGATCCAGGACTACCTGGAGGAGATGCGCACCGCCCTCTTCGCCCTCGGGGCCCGGCGCCCCCTCGAGGCCAGGGGGAGGGTGTCGCCCCTTTCCGCCCATACTCCCCTTTAACCCCTCGGGTTTTCACACGGCTTTCACAGACCTGCCATAATACTAGGGAGCGAGGTGAGGTATGCGCAGGTTCTTGCCGCTCCTTGGTTTCTTGCTCCTTCTCATCGCCCTGGCCCAGGCCCTCAACCTGGACCTAAAGCCCTACCTGGTAAGGGTAGTGGAGGGCAAGGAGGTTTACGAGGAAAACCCCGTGGCGGTGAAGCCCGGGGACATCCTAGAGTGGCGCCTTGTGGCGGAAAACCGCTCGCAAGGGGCGCTCCGCCAGGTAACGCTCGTCATCCCCATCCCCACGGAAACCGTCTACCTGGAGGGGAGCGCCAAGCTCCTCTCCCTAAACGGAGCCACCATCCGCCCGGAGTTTAGCTTTGACGGGGGCAAGACCTTCGGTGTCCCGCCCCTCAAGAAGCGGGTCCGGGTGGTGGAAAACGGGAAGGAGGTGGAAAGGGAAGTGGAAGTGAAGCCAGAAGAGTACACGCACGTCAGGTGGCTCGTACCCGAGCTACCCAAAGGGGCCAAGGTACAGGTATCCTTGCGCACCGCCGTTCGTTAAGGAGGTCAAGGATGAAGGGAAAGAAGACGCCTATCGCATGGCTTTTAGTCTTAGGACTCGCTTTTGTCCTGAGCCTGGCCTGGGCCATGACCCCAGCGGGGACGGCCATCAGCAACCAAGCCTCTGCCAGCTACATCGACTCCGCTGGCCAGCCCAGGACCACCACGTCCAACCTGGTCACCACCATCGTTCAGCAGGTCTATAGCTTCACCATCGCCCCAAACGGCACGGAAGCCAACCCGGGCCAGACCCGTAGCGGCTTGCCCGGGGCCCAGGTGCTCTTCAACTACACCGTTACCAACAACGGCAACGGCACGGACACCATTAACCTGAGTACCACCCAGGGCACGAACGACGGCTTTGACCTGCTCAACGTCCTCATCTACCTGGACAGCAACTGCAACGGCAACGTGGACGCCGGGGAAACCCAGGTGACCAACGTCACCTTGGCGGCGGGGACCCAAGCCTGCGTGATCGTGGCGGCCACCATCCCCGCCACCGCCACTAACGGCCAGTACGGCAACCTGAACCTCGCCGGCACCTCCCAGGGCGATACCACCGTCACGGACACGGACAACTGGGCCCGGACCACCGCCACCACCGCCGCCGCCCTCACTGCCTTCAAGGCGGCTTCCCCCAGCGGGAACGTGGCCCCAGGCGCCACCATCACCTACACCATCTCCGGGAGCAACACGGGCGGGAGCCCAGCCTACGGCTATTCCGTCACCGTGGACGGGCAAAGCAAGACGGGCATCCTGGTGGAGGACGTGATCCCCTCTGGCCTTGTGGTGAGCCAGATGCCCACGGGCTCCGCCGGCGCCGGCACCGTGCGCTACGTCTACTACGACGGCACCGCCTGGGTCACCCTCACCAGCAGCATGCTCCCCATCAGCGGCGACGGCACCAAGAAGATCGGCATGCTCATCGAGGGCACGGGGGCTTTCTTCCCGCAAGGGGCGCAGTACACCTTTAGCTTCCAGGCTCAGGTGCCTGCCAACGCCCCCTCCGGCTCCACCTACACCAACAGCGCCACGGTCCGCTTCGACGCCAACGGGGACGGCGACGCCAGCGACCCCGGCGAGTCCTTGGCCACCAACACCACCAGCAACACCGTGGGTGCCGCCTACAACGTGGTGGTGGGTCCCTACGGGTATCCCCAGGGCGGGGCGAGCGGTAGCTATGTCGCCGGCGGCTACACGGTGAACCAGAGCGGGGATACCCAAACTATCTCCTCCGCCACAGCGGGGACCACCGTCCTTTTCCGCCACACCCTGCGGAACACCGGGAACGCCCAGGACAGCTACACCTTGAGCGTTTCCGGCGCTCCTTCCGGCTGGACGTGCCAGATGGTGGCCGACGACCTCACCACCCCCATCAACGGCCCCGTGGGGCCGGTGAGCGCGGGCGGGGACTACAGCTTCGCCGTGAAGTGCAGCATCCCTGCCAACTACACGGGCGGTCCTGTGAACCTTACGGTCACCGCTACCAGCGTGAACGACCCCAACAAATCCGACACGACCCAGGACACGGTCCAGGCGGTGGCGGACGGGTTCCGGTTCGACCTCTACGGCGGTGTGAACGGCTACCCGCCCTACACGCAGGTCCAGACCTCCAACGGCACCAACTACACCTCTGACGACACCACGACCCCGACTCGCGTCATCTACCAGTCCGGGACCACCTACCCCTCCGCCAACCCCGGCGGCTCCGTGGTCTACCGCCTCCGGGTCAAGAACCTGAACCCCAACGGGCTCGCCGACAACTACCAGCTCATCGTTACCCCCCAGACGGGGAACTTCAGCAACGTCGTGGACAGCGTCCTCTTCTACGCCGACGCTAACGACGACGGCATCCCGGATGGAGCTCCCATCGCCAACACCGGCCTGGTGAACCCGAACCAGGAGTTCAAGTTCCTAGCGGTGGTCACCCTTAAGGGAACGGCTCCCCCGGGCGGCGTGGGTTTCAACTTCGAAGCCAAGAGCACCCAGTCCAGCGCCGAGCCCTTAGACTACGCCTACACCGAGATCTGGGTGAACCTCATCGCCCAGGTGACCCTGGACCCCGACCGCTCCGGCACGGTGACGAGCCCGGGCACCATCGTCTACACCCACACCCTCCTCAACAACTCCAACGCCCCCGCCCACTGCGATATCGCCGGCTCGGGCGGCGCCTACGGCTGGACCTACCAGTACTCCACCGACGGCACCAACTGGTACGGCGGCCTTGCGGACGTGTACGTGGCCCCCAACGGCGGCACCACCACCATCTACGTCCGGGTCATCGTCCCCGCTGGGGAGCCCGTGGGCCGCATCGACACCAATACCCTCACCGCCAACTGCGATGTGACCACCGGGACCCCCAACAACACCTACGACGCCACGGACGCCGCCACGGAAACCACCACCATCGTGGGCGGGGAGCTTAGGCTCACCAAGGCGGTGGACAAGGCAAGCGCTACGCCGGGCGAGAACCTCACCTACACCATCGTGGCCGAGAACATCGGCACCGGGAACCTGAGCAAGGTCATCGTCTCCGACCCCATCCCGAGCTACACCACCTTCCAGAGCGTGAGCGCCACGGCGTCGGGCTTCCCCGCCGGGGCCCAGGTCCTCTACTCCACGGACGGCACCACCTGGAGCACCTCCGCACCCCCCTCCGTGTCCACGGGCGGCGCGGTCTACGTGGGCGTGGACACGAACGGGGACGGCAACATCACCAACGCCGACGTGATGCCGCCCGCGGCTAGGATCACCATCACCCTGGTGGTGCAGGTGCAGTAGCCCCAAAGCCCGCCCCGGGGTTTCCCGGGGCGGGCCCTTTAAAAACCGAGAAACGCTTTTGAGAAGTGCTTTCACAAGGTTTTCATAGGGACCGAGGAGGGTGAATACAGATGAAGGGGATCAAAAGGCGGTGGAAAAGGAAATGGGAAGGCTTAGAAGGGGCGCTTGCCCTTTTCCTCGCCCTCCTCTCCTCCTTCGCCCTGGCCCTCACCCCGGCTGGCGCGGTGATCCGCAACCAGGCCCTAGCCCAAGTTGGGGAAGAGCGCTACCTCTCCAACGTCGTGGAAACGGTGGTAGAGGCCCTTTGCGTTCCCCTCCTCGGGCCTAACGGCACCCAAGCCGCCCCCGGCCTGGAAGCCCCCGGGAATCCGGGGGGTTACGCCTACCTCCCCTACCTCCTGAGCAACGGGGGTAACGCCCCCTTCACCTTCACCCTGGGGCACCTCCTGGGACCCCGGGACTTCGACCCGGAAGAGGTCCTCTTTTTCCAGGACTTGAACGGGGACGCTCTCCCCGATGGTGGCCCCATCCTCGAGGCTACCTTGGCCATGGGGGAAAGCCGCCGCCTGGTCCTGCGGGTGAAGCTCCCAGCCCAGGCCTCGGGAAGCCTCCTCCTCACCCCCTTGGCCCGCTGCCCGGGTGGGGAGGAAGACCGGGAGAACTGGGCTCGGGTGCGGGCGGCGATGGGTCCCGCCTTGCAGGTGGAAAAGGCCATGACGCCCACCGCCCTCCCTGGTGAGGAGGTGGCGGTGCGCCTAAGGGTGCGGAACCTGGGGGATGCGGAGGCCCGCAACGTCACCTTAGAAGACCTTCCCCTCCCCTTCCCCTTCGTGCCCGGCTCCGCCAGCGCCCCTAAGGGCCAGATCGCCTACTATGACGGCGCCAGCTGGTCCCCCACGGAACCCCCTTCCGTGCAGGGGGTGCGCCTCAGCTTGGCGCGGCTTCTTCCCGGGGAGGAAGCCCTCCTCACCTTCCGCCTGCGGGTGCCGGAGGGCACACCCCCGGGGGAGGTGGAAAACCGAGCGGTGGCCCGGGGCGATGGGGGCCCGGCGGAGGGCAGGGCCGTGACCCGGGTCCTTCTCCTCCACCGCCACCACCTGGGGCCCCAGGGCAACCCCCGGGCCCTTCCCGGCGGGGAGGGCTCTGCCGATGACCGCCAGGCGGGAAGGGCCCTGGCCGGGCAACCCTTCTGCTTCCTCCACACCCTGGAAAACGCCGGAACCGCCCCGGACAGCTACGCCCTGCGGGTGGAGGGGGTGCCCCAGGGCGTGAGCGCCTGGCTGGAAAACCCGGACGGCACGCCCCTACCGCTTTCCTTGGCCCTCGAGGCGGGCGCCCGCAAGGACTTCCGGGTCTGCTACCTAGCCCAAGAGGCGGCGAGCTTCACCGCCCGGGTGGTGGCCCGCTCCCAGGCCACGGGGGCGGAAAACGCCACCTGGAACAGCCTGGAGGTGGCCCCCAAAGGGACCCTCACCCTCCTCAAGGAGGCGGACCCCGCCCCCGGCACCACCCTGCGGCCTGGGCAGGAGGTGACCTACACCTTACGGGTGCAAAACGCCTTCGCCCCCCTTTCCCAGGGGGTGGTGGAGGACGCCTTGAGCCCCCATTTGGAGTTCTTGGAGGCTTCCCACGGGGGCGCCTACGATCCCGCGGGCCACAAGGTGGTGTGGCGCCTTCACCCCCTGCCCCTTGGGGAAACCCTCCTCACCCTGCGGGTGCGGGTACGGGCGGAGGCCCCGGACGATGCCCTGGTGGAAAACGCCTTCCTCCTCCGGGCCAAGGAGGTGCCGAACCCCGTGGCCTCCAACCCGGTGCGCCACCCCGTCTTCGGCGTGAACCTCCTCCTGCGAAAGGAGGTGGGCCCGAAGGAAGCCCGCATCGGCGACCTCCTCACCTACCGCCTCATCCTGGAAAACCCCTCCACCGCCCCCCTCACCGTGCGCCTGGTGGACACCCCACCCCCTGGCACCCGCTACGAGCCCGGCACCGCCCTCTTGGGGTGCGGGGAGAAGAGGCCCCAAGAGCCCGAGATCCTGGAAGGAAGGCTGGTGTGGGATGGGCTTTCCCTGCCCGGCGGGGGCCGGGTCTGCCTGGAGTACCGCCTCCGGGTTCTGCCCGGGGCCCCAGAGGAGCTGGTGAACATCGCCGAAGCCCTGGGGGTGAGCGGCCAGGGGGCGGTGACGGCAAGCGGTAAGGCCCAGGCCCTGGCCAAGCTGGGCCTTGGGCCCTTCGCCCTGGGCGGGGTGCTCCTGGGCCGGGTGTTCCTGGACCTGGACGATAACGGGGTCTATAGCCCAGGGGATATCCCCCTTCCCGGGGCCAGGGTCCTCTTGGCCAACGGCCTTCAGGCCCTCACCGACGCGGCGGGGCGCTACGCCTTCCGCCACCTGGCGGGGCTTCACCAGGTGATGCTGGATCCCGCCTCCGCCCCCTTCCCGCCCCGCCCCATGCCGGAAAACCTGGAGGAGGGGTATCGCAAGCGGGCCCTGGTCCAGGGGGCCACGGTGGTGGACTTCCCCCTCTGCCCCCCCAAGGGCTTCGTGGGGGTGGAGCGCTCCACCACCTTGCGCATGGGTCCCCTGGTGGTGGAAAAGCGTCTTCTTCGCCTCGGGGAAAAGCGGATGGTGGAGCTCCGCCTAAGGAGCGCCGAGTCTCTGCCCGAGTTCACCCTCACCGACCCTCTGCCCGAGGGAGGAGTCAAGACCTTCTCCTATCCCGAGTTCGCGGGGGAGGAAACCCTGGTCTACGAGGTGGAGGAAGCCCGCCTCACCGACCCCGAGGTGCGCTGGAGGTACCCATGAGGCGCTTGCTTTGGAGCTTGCTGCTGACCCTTTCCTGGACCCTGGCCCAAGGCGTGGAGCTCAGAACCACCCTGTTAGGAAGCGGCCTAGAATGGGAGCTAGACCAATTCCAGACCTGGCTCCTCCCCAAGGGGGAGGAGGGGCGGATCGTCCTCTACTCCCCCGGCTTTGACCCCGAGGACTACCGGAGCGCCCTAAAGGGCAAGCCGGAACTAGGGGATGAACGCTACGATAGGGGCCAAGGGGAGCTTCGGGCGATCTACGAGCTCTACCAGGGGGAAACCCTCCTGCGCCAGGCGGTCTTCGGGGTGGAGCCTCACCGGGAGGTGGAGCTCTTCCGGGGCAAGGTGCAAAAGGGGGAGGTCTACCGCCTGGTGGCCCGGTTCGAGGGCCTCGGGAAAAACAGCTTTCTCCTGCGGGCGGAAGGGTTCTCCTTGGAGCTCGACCCCAGGATGCAGGTGGTGGATGTGAGGACCCAGGGCCCGGGCCTCACCCTGCGGCAATTGCCCGGGGAGCGCAGGCAGTTCGTGGAATTCCTCGCCCTGGAGGCCCCTAAGGAACTCCTTCCTCTCCCTGTGCGCTTCTACGACGAGGACGGCCCGGAGGAGCTCCTCTCCCGGGTCCTTCTCCCCGACGGGCGCTTGGAAGAGCGCCCGGTTTCCGGGGACAGGGCCTGGGCCGAGTACACCGTGCGTTTCCCCGGCGTCACCCGCTTCTTCGTCGCCCAGCCCCCCACCGCCAAGCAGTACTCCAACACCCTCGCCTTCCAGGTGAAGGCTTGCCTGGTCCTGGCCGAAGGCCGCTTCCGGGCGGTGCCCCCGGGGCCTAAGGAGGTGCGGGTGGTGGACGGGGCGGGGAACCCCCTAGACCTCAAGCCCACCCTCACCGAGGAGGGCCTCGCCCTCCTGGAGCTTCCCCAGGGCTACCGCCTCCAGGAGGTGCGGGAGGAAGGCGCGGTGGTGGTGGAGGGAAACCGGGCCCGCTTCGGTTGCCCTGGGGGAAAGGTGACCTTTGTGGTGGAGGTGCCCGAGGCCAGGCTAAAGGTCCGGGTTCTCCTGGACCTGCCAGGGGACAGGCCCGGCGAAGGAACCCTCCTCCTCGCAGGGGAGGCCCGGCGGGTGGCGGGAGAAGCTCGCTTCACCCTGAGGCCCGGCACCTACCCCCTCACCTTCCAGGCGGAAGGGGCCACGGTGGAGGGCCCTAAAGAGGTGGCCCTCCTGCCCGGAGAGGAGAAGGAGGTGGTCTTCCGGGTGCGGCCCCAGGTGGCCCTGACCCTCACCCCCGCAACCCAGCGCCACCCGGAGGGGCAGGAGGCCCAACTTGTCCTCCGGGCCACCACCCCTTACCCCGGCCTCATCCCGGCGGAGCTTGCCCTGGAGCTTCCCCCCGAGCTAGAACCCCTCTCCCCCACCCGCCTCACCGGGCCCCTGTCCCGGGAAAGGCCCCTGGAACTGGCCCTGGGGCTCAAGGGTCCTGCGGGAAGCTACCAGATTAGGGGCAAGCTCCTTCCCTTTGGCCTCGAGAGCTCGGCCCAGGTGGTCTTCTTCCGCCCCGCCACCTTCACCCTCGCCAAGGAAGCCCTCACCCCCAGGGCGGCCAAGGGGGAGGAGGCCCGCTTCCGCCTCACCGTGGTCAACCAGGGGGACGAACCGGGTTGGGTGCGCCTCCGGGACCTGGGAGGGGTGGGCCTCGAGGGCCCCGGCCTGGACCAGGAGGTGTACCTGGAGCCCCGCCAGGGGAAGAGCTACGAGGTGGCCTTCCGGGTGGTGGGGGAGGGCGTCTTGGTGAACCGGGCGGAGCTCCTCCGGGGCGAGGAGGTCCTGGCCCGGGCGGAGGCGGGGGTGGAGGTTCTCCTGCCCAAGCCCGCCCTCAGCCGCGAGCTCCCCTTCCGCCGCTACCTGCCGGGGGAGGAGGTGGCGCACCGCCTGGTGGTGGAAAACCGGGGAGAGGCCCCCTTGCGCTACACCTTGGAGGACACCTGCCCTGACTTCCTGGAGCCCGCTGGGGCCCGGTTTGAGGGCACCTTGGCCCCGGGGGAGCGGCGGGTGCACACCTACCAGGCCCGGGTCCGCTTCGGGGAGGAGCGGGAAGGGGTGTGCCAGGCCACCCTGCGCCACGAGGGCGGAAGCCTGCAGGCGGAAGCTTCCTTGGCCCGGGTCCTCCTTCGGCTCAGCAAGGAAGCTTTGAAGCCAAGGGTCCTCGAGGGCAGCGAGGCGGTCTTCCTCCTCCGGGTGGAGAACCCGGCGGACCACCCCGTGCGCCTCCGCCTCCTGGACACGCCTCCCAAGGGGCTTGCCATGGAGGGCCTGGACTGGGAGGGGGAGCTTGGGCCCGGGGAGGTGAGGACCTTCACCCTCAAGGCGGAGGGCGTCCCCCCCGGGGCCCACGTGAACCGGGCCAGCGCCTTCATCGGGGAAACCCCCGCCGCCTTCCCCGCTGAAGCGAGCGTGGTAGGGCTTCCCCTCCTCGTTCCAGAGCGGCTTTCCGAGGTGCGCCTCCCCTTCCGGGTGGAGGGGGAAGGGGAAGGGCTCCTCCTAGCCTTCCCCGTGCCCGAAGGGGCGGAGTATGTCCCCGGTAGCGCCAGGCTCCTGGAGGGGGATAAGGCCCTCCCCTTGGAGGACCCCCTCACGGACGGGAAGGCCCTCTACTGGCGGCTTCCCCTGCTAAAGGAGGGGGAGGTGCGCTTCACCCTGCGCCACGAGCGGGCCCTGCCCCCCCTGGCCGAGCCCGGCCTCACCCTCGTGGCCGGGGGGCGAGAGGTGTTCCTGCAGGGCAAGGTGACCCTGGAGGACTACCGCAAGGCCAAGCCCCTCCAAGCGGAGCGGCGGGGCGTGATCCGCGAACCAAAGGATGGCGAGGTCTTCCGCGACCGGGAGGCCATCCGGGTGGTGCTGGAAGCCCCCTTGGGCCCCCTCACCCTCAAGGTGAACGGCAACCCCGTGGGCCAAGACCGCCTGGGCAAGGCGGAGCTGGACGAGGGCCGGGGCTGGCAACGCCTGGAGTACTACGGGGTGCCCCTGGCCGTGGGCCGGAACCTCCTGGAGGTGGAAGGGGTGGCCCAGGACCGCCTCGAGGTCTTCCGCGCCGGCAACCCCACCCGCCTCCGCCTCTCCCTCCTGGAGGCCAGGGCGGATGGGCGCACCCCCATCCGGGTCCTGGTGGAGGCCCTGGACGAAAACGGCATCCCCACGGGCTTCGGCCCCGTCACCCTCGAGGCGGACCTGGAACCGCTTAACCCCGACGCTTTCTTGGACATCTCGGGCTACCAAGTCCTCCTCAAGGACGGCCGTGCGGAGGTCCTCCTCAGGCCCCTCCTCGCCCCCAGGGAGTTCGGGGTCCGGGCCCGCTTCAACGAGCTCCAGACCCAGGCCAAGTTCTTCGCCGGGGAGCGCAAGGAAAGCCTCTGGCTCGCCCAGGGGAGCGTGGGGGTGGCCCTGGGGCGGAGCGTGGCCGGGCTTCGCTTGGAGGAAGCGAGGCTTTTCGGCCTGGCCCGGGCCTACGCCGAGGGCCCCTTCCTGGCAGGCCAGGGCCAGCTCGCCTTGGACACCGCCGGGGGCCTCTCCGCTAAGCTCTCCCAGGACCGCTTCCCCATCACCGGGGCCGCCACCGAGGCCAAGCGCCCCCTCACCTCCGACGACCCCATCGCCTTCCGGTACGACCAGGAAGCCTTCTCCCTAAGCTACGAGCGGGCGCCTTTGGGGGCCGGCCTCCCCGAGGCCACCGCCCTCCGCCTCAGCACCCGGGGCGAGGCGCGGCTCGAGGCCTTCCTCGGCCTCCTGCCCCGGGACCAGGTTCAGGAGGTGATCGTCCCAGATGGCACCGCCTTCTACCGCCTTTCCCGGAGGCCCAAGCCGGGAAGCCTCACCCTCACCCTGGTGGAAGGGGCCCGGGAAACCCCCCTGGTGGCCGGGAAGGACTACGTGGCGGACGAGCTCGGCAATCTCCAGCTTTCCCGTCCCCTCTTCCCCTCCACGCCTGATCTGGCCCCAGTGTACCTCCTCGCCCGCTACGCCCCGGAGGAAGCCCCCCGGGACCTCTTGGCCTACGGCCTCGGGGCGGTGTACGAGAAGGACGGGTTCCGCTTTGGGCTTTCGGGGGCATACCTGGGGGACTGGCGCCTTGGGGCGGAGCTGGGCTACGAGGGGGCGGGAAACCGCCTCTCCCTCAGGGGCAGCTACGCCCAGGGCCGCTTTGGCCTGGCCTTCGGGGCGGAGGCCCGGCTCGGGGCCTTCCGCCTGCGGGGGGACCTGCGGGCGGAGGACCTGCGCCAAGGGGTGGCGGCCCTTCAGGGCCAGGCCCGCCTGGCTTACGAGGAAGGCCCCCTGGGGGTGGCCCTGGAGCACGCCACCCCAGCCCAAACCGCCCTCCTCCTGGAGTACCGGCCCAAGCCCTTCACCCTAGGGGCGGGTCTTGGGTACCTCTGGGGCGAAGGGGCCTGGGCCCTCCTGGGGCGGGCGGGGTACGAGGAGGGGCGGGCGAGGCTCCTCCTCACCCACGCCCAGCCCTTCAGCGTGGGGCGGGCCGTGACCCGGCTGGACGCCGCCTGGCCCCTGGACCCTAACCTCAGCCTGGAGGGGGGCCTAAGCTACGCCTGGGGCGAGGGGGTAAGCGGGGTCTTGGGCCTGCGGCAACGGCTTGGGGACGCCAACCTGGCCTTGGCCTATGAGCTTCCCACCGCAAGCGGGGAAGGGAACCGGGCCCGCTTCGGGGTGGAAGCCCCCTTCCCCCTCACGGAAAGGCTTAGCCTGAACCTCTCCGCCGGCCTCGAGCGCCGCTTTGCCACGGGCGAGACCCTCACCGCCTTCGGCCTCGCCGCCCGCTACAAGGCGGAGGCCCTGAGCGCCACCTTGGGGGTAGAAACCTCCTCGGGCCAGGAAACCAAGCTGGTCCTGCGGGGCGGGGCGGCGGGGAGCCTGGACGAGGAGAACACCCTCTCCGCCGACTTCGCCTACCAGATCCTCCCTCAGGCTAGGGCCCGCTTCACCCTGGCCTACGCCCTTTTCGCCTCGCAGGTGAACCTCCTCACCTACCACCGCCTCACTTGGGAGGCGGAGCCCGTGCTGGAAGGCGAGGCTCTCCTCGCCTACCCCCAGCCCGGCTTCCAGCTCCGCCCCGGCTTGGCCTACCGGGTCAAGCCCCAAGACCCCACCGCCAACACCTACCAGCTTGGCCTCGGGGCTAACCTTTACCTCACGGAGCGCTTTGGGGTAGGCGGGGCGGCCTACTACCTCTTCCAACCCGGCACGGGAAGCGGCAGGTTGGTCTACAGCGTGGAAGGAAGCTTCCGGGCCTTGGAGGGCTTGTGGCTCAACCTAGGCTACGGCTTCGGGGAAAGCCTCCTTCAGCCCGAGGGTCTCTACCTGCGCCTGGACTTCTTTGGAGGTAGCCGATGAAGCGCCTTGGGTTTGCGCTCCTCTTTTCTCTAGCAAGCGCCCTGGCTCAAGTGGTCACCCCCTTCCAGGCCCGCTACGGCCCGGTGAACGAACGGGGGGATATCCTCCTAATTGGGAACACCCTGATGTGCGCTCCGAACTCATTACAGACGGCCTGTGATACAAGTGTGATGAACGATAGGAGTGCTAGCAACAATAGGCCTATGCTTTTTTTCCAAGCGGATCCCTCTGCTCCTACCTGGAATAATGGTCGGGGGGGAAGCAGCAACGCCACCTTAACCCTTCCGGCAGGGGCTCAGGTCCTTTGGGCCGGGCTCTACTGGGGCGCTCGGGCAGACCCCAATGCCAGCGGCCGAAACCAAATCTACCTAAAGGCCCCCGGAACCTCCTCCTACCAGCAAATCACCGGGATCCTCCTAGGTACGATTTCAGACCAAGGAGAATCCAACAGCCGGCCCTACGCCGCCTTCGCCAACGTCACCTCCATCGTTCAGACCAGAGGAAGCGGCACCTACTGGGTGGGAGGCATCCTCGCCCGAACCGGCAACGATGGCCTAGGCTTCTACGCCGGCTGGGCCCTGGTGGTGGTCTACCGCGACCCTAACACCACCTTTAAAAACCTGGTGGTTTACGACGGCCTTGCAGCGGTGAGCGCAGGAAACTCGGTAACCATCACCCCAAGCGGCTTTCTCACCCCCGCCACCGGGACCGTGAACGCCCGGGTGGGGGCAGTAGCCTTTGAAGGGGATGGCGGTATCGAGGGTGACCAGCTCTTGCTTAACGGCCAAGCGGTTACAGACGCGCAAAACCCCATCAACAACTTCTTCAATAGCTCCGTTTCCAACATGGGAACTCGCTTTACCAACAAAGTTCCAGACTTTATCAACCAAATGGCGGTAGATGTGGACCGCTTCGACGCCACGGGCAGGATCCCCAACGGCGCCACCACAGCAACGCTTTCCTTTACCTCTACTCAAGATGTCTACTTCCCCACCGTTCTCACCTTCGCTGTGGACATCTACTTCCCCGACCTCAAAACCACCTTCACCAAAACCGTCACCGATCTCAATGGGGGCCAGGTTCTGGTGGGAGACATCCTGGAGTACGAGATCAGCTTCCAGAACACGGGGTTAGACGGGGCCACCAACGTGGTCCTCACCGACCCCATCCCCGCGGGCACCCAGTACGTGCCGGGAAGCCTGCAAGTGGTGCAAAACACCGCTTCAGCCCCCACGGGCACCTTCACCGACGCCCCCGGGGACGATATTGCCGAATACGACGCCCAAAACGGGCGGGTGGTCTTTCGCCTGGGCACGGGGGCCACAGCGAGCCAAGGGGGTCTCATCCTCCCCGGGCAGGGAGCCAGGGTCCGCTTCCGGGTTCGGGTGCTCCCGAGCGCCGCGAACCAAAACGTGGTGAACACGGCGGAGATACGCTACAACGCCCAGACCCTGGGCACCGCCTTTACCGAAACGGCCTCGGCCGCCGCCTCGGTGACGGTGGTGGGCTTCACCCTCTCGGGCCAGGTCTACCACGACCGGGAGCCCAACGGCCTCAAGGCCCCGGCCGAGGACTGGTCCGACGGGGCCACGGTGTGGGTGAAGCTCTTCTCCGGCACCACCCTGGTGGCCGCCGCCCAGGTAGACCCGGGAAGCGGGACCTTCAGCCTCCAAGGGGTGGCCCCAGGGAGCTACACCCTGGTCCTGGACAACAACAATAGCGCTGGGGATACCACCCCCACGCCTCCCTCGGGGTGGCTCTTCGTAAACCCCGCTACGGGAAGCTTCTCCGTGAACGTGAGCGGCGACACCACCGGGCTCCTCTTCGGCCTCTTCCGGGGCTTTGTGGTGGAGGGGCGGGTCTTCCGGGACGATGGGCTTGGCGGCGGCACCGCCAACGACGCCCAGCAAAACGGCGCCGAGCCCGGCCTGGGCAACGTGGAGGTGCGGGCCACGGACGGCAGCAACACCCGGAGCACCCTCACGGACGGAAGCGGGTACTACCGGCTCTATATCCCCGCCTCCTGGGGGAGCGTCACCCTCTCCCACCCCCTTCGCCCCGCCACGGGCTGGAACGATGGGGCGGCGGCGACGAAGGTGGCGAGCTGGCAGGACGCCACCGCCCCCGCCTCCCCTGGGGCCACGGCGAGCCTGGGGCAGGCACAAAGCCTCTCGGGGCAGACCCTCCTGCGCAACTTCGGCGTGGTACGGGATGGCCGCCTCTACCCCGACGGCTCGGGCCAGACCAGTTCCCCGGGAACCTACACCTTCCGCCACTGGTACGCCCCCGGCACCCTGGGCACCCTCACCCTGAGCGCCGGCAACACCCCCCGCTACACCTACCAGGTGCGCCTGGACCTCAACTGCGACGGCGCCTTCGGCCCAGGGGAGGACTGGCAGGCCTTGCCCTATACCCTGAGCGTGGGGAGCGCCTGGCCCCGGGAGGCGGATGGGAGCCTGAAGGCCTGCCCCCTGGAGGTGCGGGCCCTGGTGCCCGCTGGGGAGCCCGCCGGGGCGGTGGACCTCTTCCTCCTCCGCTCTGCCTTGGCCTGGAGCGGCAATGCGGGGGTGGTGGGCGCGGATGGCCTCACGGATACCCTGCAGGTCACCGGGGGCGAGGTGCGCCTCACCAAGCGGGTGCGGAACGTTTCCCAAAACACGCCCTTCGGCACCACTGCCCAGGGGAAGCCGGGGGAGGTTTTGGAGTACTGCATCGCCTACCAGAACCTGGGCACTAGCCCCGTGAGCGCCTTCCTCCTCACGGACCCGGCTCCCTTCTTCACCGATCCCCTCACCGCCGTGCCGGACTACGGCAACCGGGCCATCCGCTGGACGGAGGGGAGCACCCCCTACTTCCTCACGGCGCAAAGCGGGGACGACGCCGGGGAGATCCAGGGGGGCATCGTGCGGGTGAGCGTGGGCACCCTGGCCCCAGGGGCCACGGGTGAGGTGTGCTACCGGGCGAGGATACGCTAGGAGCTAGCGAGGCTCTGGAGCGCTCTTGGGTAGGGTGCAAAAAGGGCCTGGGCCTCGAGGTAGGGCACCCCGTACCGCAAGGCCCAGGACTGGAGGAGGGCCAGGGGGGCCTCGAGGGGCACCCGCTCCTCCCGGAAGGCTCCAAGGAGCTCCAGGAAGTGGGCCTTTTCCTTGGGCGTGAGAACCATCTTGAAGTACCCGAAGGCGTGGAGAAGGGTGTCCGCCATGGGACCCAGGCGGAAGGGAAGGCGGGTGGCCTTCAGGAAGCCTTCCTCATAGGCCCGCCGCACCTCGGGGATAGGCTTCCCTCTAGCCTCGGCGAGGAGCCGCCCGAGCGCCCTGGCCCCCGCCTGGCTATAGGCCAGGAGGAGGAGCTTGTAGCGGGCGTGGAAGGCCTGGAGCCCCCCCAGGTCCTCCACCCGCCGGAGGCGGGCTAGGGCGAAGACCCGGGTGAAGAAGTGGGCCCGGATGCGGGCGCTGGAAAGCCGCCCTTCGTCCTCCTTGGGCAGGAGGGGAAAGGCCTCCTCCACCCGCTTGGCGAAGAGGCCGGGACCCCGGGCCACCACGCCCCCCTCCTCCGCCCGGGCGTAGACCTTGGCGTCCTTGAGGGCGCAGGTGGGGGAGCGGTTCTTAAGGATAAAGCCCTCCACCGGGCCCAGGGCCTCGAGGAAGCCCCGGCTGAAGGCCTCCATCCTTCCCGTGAGGTCCTCCCCCGTCTTGGGCTGGACCATCCTTGGGCCCTCCTCCCCCCGCACCAGGCGCACCGTGGGCCTCGGCACCCCCAGGCCAATCTCCACCTCGGGGCAGACGGGCACAAAGTCCACAAACTCCCTCAGAGCCGCCACCACCTTATCGGGGATGAGCTCCCCCGAGTAGCGCACGGCGGCGAAACCCAAACAGGCGCTCACCACAAGCCTGGGCCGGGGCCAGATGTCTTCCATAACCCGATACTTTATGCCCCTTTGGCGCCTTCGCCGTGGGCCACAAAACAAACCCCGTCCCACTTTGAGGGTGGGGCCCAGAGGCCGGACAGTTGTGAATAGCAATGCGCTTCCGGAAAGCGCTGCGAAGCAGGACCTGCCGGTGGCATAGTTGTCCTCAAAACCCCGGCCCAAGGCCCCGCGGTCTAGCCCTTCGTGACGTTGTCATCGTTACCCTCCTGGTCGCGAATGTCCCTGATCACCCAAGCCATGAGGGTGAGGGTGTCCTGTTGGGTGATGGTCTAGAACTGGTTCCCGAAGGACTTCTAGACTCAGAACAACATCCGAAAGCGCACCGTAGAGCGGCGGGTGGAAAATCCCGTCCGGGTGTTTAGGTTGGCTGAAGTGCCCGCCGAAGCCCCGCCTGGGCGGCCGCCAAGCGGGCGGTGAGGACCCGGTAGGGGCTCGCCGAGGTGTAGTCCAGAAGGTCCGCCACCGCCTGGACGCTTCCCGCCTCGCCCCCGTGCTCCCCGCAGAGGCCAAGCTTCAGGCGGGGGTTGGCCCGCCTGCCCTCCTCCGCCGCCAGCCGGAGGAGCCTTCCCATTCCCTTCTCGTCCAGGCGCTCCGTGGGGTCAAAGGGGAACAGCCCCTCCTCCACGTACTGGGGCAGGAACTTCCCGGCGTCGTCGCGGGAGAGGCCGAAGGCCATCTGGGTAAGGTCGTTGGTGCCGAAGCTGAAGAAGTCCACCAGGGGGGCGATCTCGCCCGCCAACAAGGCGGCCCGGGGGGTTTCGATCATGGTGCCAAAGGGGATGGGGCCGTACTCGGCGAAGAGCTCCTCCGCCAGGAGGCGGGCCCTTTCCACCTCCTTGGGGTCCGCCACCAGGGGGACCATGACCTCGGGCCTGGGGTCAAGCCCCTCTTCCTTGAGCTCCTTGGCCGCTTCCAGGAGGGCCTTGAGCTGCATGCGGAAGATGCCGGGCCGCAAGAGGAGGAGCCTAACCCCCCTGAAGCCCAGCATGGGGTTCGCCTCGTGAAGGGCCTTGGCCCGCTCCAGAAGCAAAGCGGCCTCCTCGTTCCCCGCCTTGACCGCCTCCTCAAGCTCGGCCACGGGCGGCAGGAACTCGTGGAGGGGCGGGTCCAGAAGCCGCACCGTGACGGGAAGCCCGTCCATGGCCCGGAGGATCTCCTTGAAGTCCTCCTTCTGGAACCGGAAAAGCCGCTCTAGGGCTTCCTCTTCCTCCTGTTCCCCTTGGGCCAGGATGAGGCGGCGCACCCAGGGAAGCCGCTCCTCCTGGAAGAACATGTGCTCGGTGCGGCAGAGGCCAATCCCCTCGGCGCCGAAGGCCCGGGCCCTGCGGGCGTCCTCCGGGGTGTCGGCGTTGGCCCTGACCCCGAGGCGCCGATGGGGCTCGGCCCAAGCAAGGAGCTTCTGCAGGAGGGCCTCCCCTTCCGCCTCCACCAGGGGCACCGCCCCCAGGTAGACCTCTCCCGTGCTCCCGTCCAGGGTGAGGAGGTCGCCCTCCCGGATCTCCACCCCGTCCACCACAGCCCTCCCCTCCTCGGGGTAGACCCGCAAAGCCTCCGCCCCCACCACCGCCGGCACCCCCAGGCCTCGAGCCACCACCGCCGCATGGGAGGTAAGGCCACCCCGGGCGGTGAGGATGCCCTTCGAGAGGTACATGCCGGTGATGTCCTCCGGGGTGGTTTCCGGGCGCACCAGGATCGTGGGCAAGCCTTGGGCGTGGAAGCGCTCCGCCCCCTCGTTGGAGAAGACGGCGTGCCCAAGGGCGGCTCCCGGGCTTGCGGGCAGCCCCTTAAGGAGGGGCTTGGGAGCCTTGTCCCGGTCCACGCTGGGCTTGAGGAGGCCGGGGAGGGCGTTGGCCTCTACCCGTAAGACCGCCTCCTCCCGGGAGATCAGGCCCTCCTCCGCCATCTCCACGGCGATGCGCACCGCCGCCTTGGCCGTGCGCTTGCCCGAGCGGGTTTGCAGGAGGAAAAGCCGCCCCCGCTCCACGGTGAACTCGAAGTCCTGCATGTCGCGGAAGTGGCGCTCCAGGCGCTCCGCCACCTGCACAAGCTCGGCGTAGAGGGTGGGGGCGTAGTCCCGGAGGCGCTCTATGGGCTCAGGGGTGCGGAGGCCCGCCACCACGTCCTCCCCTTGGGCGTTGCGCAGGTACTCCCCGTAGAGGCGCTTCTCCCCGGTGACGGGGCTTCGGGTGAAGCCCACCCCGGTGCCGGAGTCCTCCCCTAGGTTGCCGTAGACCATGGCTTGGACCACCACCGCCGTGCCCAGGTCCTCGGGGATGCCGTAGATGCGGCGGTAGGTCTTGGCCCGGGGGTTGAGCCAGCTCCGGAAGACCGCCTCTATGGCGGCGGAAAGCTGCGCCCAGGGGTCCATGGGGAAGGGAGTGCCCCTGGCCTCGAGGTGGCGGAGGTAGCGGAAGGAAAGCTCCTCCAGGTCCTCGGCGGAAAGGGCGGTGTCCGCCTCCACCCCCCGCTCCGCCTTTAGGGCGGCGAGCATTCCCTCAAAAACCTCCGCCCTCTCCCCCAAGACCACCTCCCCGTACATGGCGAGGAGGCGGCGGAAGGTGTCCCAGGCGAAACGGGGGTTTTCCGTGGCCCGGGCCAGGGCCTCCACCCCCTCCAGGGTGAGGCCCAGGTTCAAGATGGTGTCCATCATCCCCGGCATGGACACCGGGGCCCCGCTCCGCACGGACACCAAAAGGGGAGGGGTCCTCCCCTCCCCGCGGCCGAAGCGCTTCCCGGTTAGGCCCTCGAGGGCCGCCATCTTGGCCTCCACCTCCTCCCAAAGCCCCGGCACCTCCCCCCGCTTCAGGTACTGCCGGCAGGCCTCGGTGGTGACGATGAAGGCCGGGGGCACGGGAAGCCCCGCCCCCGCCATGGCCACCAGGCCATACCCCTTGCCCCCAAGGAGCTCCTTAGAAAGGCCTTGCGCCTCCGGTAGCAGGTATACACGGCTTTCCACACCCCGAGTATCCGGGAGGCGGTGGAAGCGTGGAAATGTGTACTCCCAAGAGGGCTACACCGTTCGCCCCTGGAGAACCAAAAGGGCCCGCCACTCGGCCAGCATGGCCTGGGCGAAGCGGGGAAAGGCCCGGTGGTAGCGCCGCACAAGCTCTCCCGGGGGTAGCCCTTCCGCCTTGAGCTTCCCCAGGAAGGACCGGGCTTCCTCCGGGGGGCCGTGCCAGCGGGCGAGCTCCTCTAAGCCCTCTCCCAGGAAGACCACGGTGGGCACGATGCGCTTGCCCTCCTTGGCGTAGGCCTCGGCCAGGTCCGGGTTTTCGTGGCGAAAGAGGAAGTGGACCTCCAGGGGGAGCCTGGCCAGCACGGGGATGGCCTGGAGGCAGTCCGGGCACCAGGCCTCCACCAAGGCCAAGGCCCGGGCCACCCCCGGAAGGGGGGGCAAGGGTTCCAGGGTCCGGTAAAAGGCCTCCACCCGCTTCCGCCCTGCGCCAAGTCGGGGAAGAAGGGCCGGGTAGGTAAGCCCTTGGGTCCAAGGCTCGGCCAGCATGGCCCCATGGTGCGGCCGGGCCCCCCTCGAGGGCAAGGGGGATCGTCCCACTCTTTTCCGGCGCCCGGGAAGTAGGCTTAGCCCATGGACCGGCGGCTTTTGGCCCTCCTTTCCGGGGTCCTCTTGGGCACGGTGAGCGAAAGCAGCCTGGCCCCCGCCCTACCCCTCCTGCAACGGACCTTCGCCGTGGGGCCCGAGGAGGCCCAAGGGGTAGTCTCTATAGGCCTCCTGGGGGCAGCCCTGGCCTACCTGCCCGTGGCGGGGCTTGCGGGACGGGTGGGGGCGGGAAGGCTATTCCGGCTCGGGCTTGGGCTCCACGCCCTCTTCGCCCTCCTCCTGGCCCTGGCCCCGGGGCTTTGGGCCCTTTACCTCCTCCGCTTCCTCCAGGGGGTGGCCACGGCCATGGTGGTGGGCCTGGTGCCGGGACTCGCCGCCACCGCCTTTCCCAGGGCCCGGGGCTACGCCTTGGGCATGGTGGCGAGCACCGTGGCCACGGGAACCCTCCTGGGCCCCGCGTTGGGGGGGCTTGCCGCCGGCAAAAGCCTTTCCCTGGTCTTCCTCCTGCCCCTTCCCGCCGCCCTCCTCGCCCTTCTCCTCTCGGGCAACCTGCCAAGCCTCCCGGAACAAGGGGGTTCCCTGAGGCAACTCCTCGCCGCTTCCGGTTTCCTCCGGGCCCTTCTCGCCACGGGGCTCTACTTCGCCCACACCCTGGGGACCACGGTGGCCCTGAGCTTCCACCTGGGAGCGGAGGGGCTCTCCCCCGAAAGCATAGGGGGGCTTCTCCTCCTCGGTCCCTTGCAGCTCTTCTTCCTCGGGGCCTGGGCGGGAAGGGTGGCGGACCGGGAAGGCTACCGCCGGGTGGCCCGCCTCGGAGCCCACCTCCTCTTGGGGGCGGGGATGGCCTTCGCCTTCTTGCCCCTCCTCCACCCCCTTTGGGGCGGCGCCTTGGGCCTCGTTCTCCTCGGGATCGGGCGGGCCCTCTTCCAGGCGGCCAACAACGCCCTGGTCCTCTCCCTGGCCCCCTCGGGCACCGAGGGGCTTGCCTCGGGGGCCCTTTCCGTGGCCCGCTCCCTGGGGCAGGCGTTGGGAAGCGCCCTGGCCGGGGGAAGCCTAGGGCTTTTCTACCGGCTTTTACCCAACCATGGCCTGGCCTTCGCCGCCAGCGCCCTCCTCCTTGCCGGGCTCATGGGACTGGCCGCCTTCTTGGTGCAGGGTAAAGGAGCTAACCCAGGAGGTGGGCCATGCGGCGCCCAATGAGGCGGGCGGCGAGGAGGGGGCTTAGGCGGTGGAGCAGGTCCATGGCGCGGGCATCCCGGCCCAGGAGCACCCGGAAGGCGTCCCGCTCCACGGCGTCCAAAAGCTTTCGGGCGGCCTCCTGGGGTTCCAACACGGGCACCTTTGCCCCCTCGGCCCTCGGGGCCTCCACCCCCGAGTGGGCCGCAATCCCCGTGCGCATGGCCCCGGGCAGGACCAGGGTGACCCGGACCGAAGTGCCCTGAAGCTCGGCCCAAAGGGCCTCGGTGAGGAGCATCACCGCCGCCTTGGAGGCGCCGTAGACCGCTTGCCCCGGCACCGGCACGAAGGCCCCCATGCTGGAAACGTTCACCAGGTGGGCCTCGGGCCGCCGCAGGAGCCTGGGCAGGAAGGCCCGGGTCATGTAGAGGGTCCCGTAGAAGTTCACCCGCATCACCCGCTCTATAGCGGCCTCGTCCAAGTCCAGGAAGCGCTTGAAGGGTTGGATGATGCCGGCGTTGTTGATGAGGCCGTCCACCTGGCCGTGCGCCTCCTCCACCGCCTCGGGCAAGGCCGCCACCCCCTGGGGCTCGGTGATGTCCAGGGGGTGAAGGCTTAGGCCTGCGGCTAGGCTTCCCGCCTGGGCCTGGGTTTCCCTGAGGCCCTCCTCCCTCAGGTCCACCGCCGCCACCCTGGCCCCCCGGCGGAGGAGCTCCAGGCTGAGGGCCTGGCCCAACCCGCTTCCCGCCCCCGTGACCACCACCACCTTGCCGGAAAGCCTCATGGGCCCAGCATACCCTTCTTGGCCTGCCAGCGCTCCCGGAGCCGGGCGAAAAGGGCTTCCACCTTGGCCTTGGGCAGGATCACCTGCTCCGTGCGCCCCACGCCGATGAGGTCGCCGAGCTCGTTATAGGCCTCCATGGTGGCGTGGACCCGGTTGCCCTCGGTCCGCTCGTGCCGGGCCACGATCCGCACCCGCATCCCCGGGAGGGCGGAGGCCAGGTGGCGCACCTCCACGTAGCTCCCGATTCCCTCCTCCCCCTCCTCCAAAAAGGGGAGAATGATTTTGCGCCCGGCGAGCTCCATGTGCTTGGCCATCCAGTAGGTGGCGTAGACGGGGTGGACGGGCCCGAGCTCCTCAAAGTCCACGGTCATGGCCTCGGTGACCACCGTCTCGAAGGTGGCCTCGTAGCCTTCGGGAATGGGGCGCATGGCTACTTGCGCAGGTCCAAGACCCGGCGAAGCTTCCCCCCTTCGCTCCTCGGGGCCTCCCCGGGGGCGAGGAGGACCACCCGCATGCTGACGCCGATGGTGTCCTTGATCTTGCGGACAATCCTCTCCCGAAGGGCGTGGAGGCGGTGGTCTGCCTCTATCACCTCGTCGGAAAGGGCTTTTCTGCCGATGTCCTGGAAGAAGCTTGGGGACACCTCCACCTTGAGCTCCGCCTCGTCCAAGGTGCCCTCCCGCCGCACCACGATCTGGTAGTGGGGCTCCACCTCGGGGATGCCCAGGAGAACCGCCTCCACCTGGGTGGGGTAGACGTTCACCCCGCGGATGATGAGCATGTCGTCCGTGCGGCCCAGGATGGGCCCCATGCGCACGTGGGTGCGGCCGCAGGAGCAGGGCTCGTAGGTCAAGAAGGTGAGGTCCCCCGTCCAGTAGCGCAGGAGGGGCATGGCCTCCTTGGTGAGGGTGGTGAAGACCAAGACCCCCACCTTCCCCTCCGGCAGGGGCTCCCCCGTGTCCGGGTCCACCACCTCCGGCAGGAAGTGGTCCTCCCAGATGTGGCTTCCCTGCCGCTCCTCCACGCACTCGTTGGCCACCCCGGGGCCGATGATCTCAGAGAGGCCGTAGATGTTGGTGCTCCTCACCCCAAGCCCCTCGTCCACCTGCCTGCGGATGGCCTCCGTCCACGGCTCGGCGCCCAGAACGGCGTACTCCAGGGAAAGGGCCTCGGGGGGAACCCCCCGCTTGTTGAACTCCTCCGCCAGGGTCTGGGCGTAGGAGGGGGTGCAGGAGATCACCTCGGGGCGGAAGTCCTGGATGAGGAGGATCTGCCGCTCCGTCATGCCCCCGGACACCGGGACCACGGTCATGCCCAAGGCCTCCGCCCCCCCGTGGAGGCCCAAGCCCCCCGTGAAGAGGCCGTAGCCGTAGGCGTTGTGGAGCATCATCCCCGGCCTCGCCCCCGCCGCCCCTAAGGAGCGGGCCACCACCTCGGCGAAGATGCCGAGGTCCTTCCGGGTGTAGCCCACCACCGTGGGCTTGCCGGTGGTGCCGCTGCTGGCGTGGATGCGGGCCACCTGTTCCCGGGGCACGGCGAAGAGACCAAAGGGGTAGTTCTCCCGCAGGTGGTCCTTCCGGGTGAAGGGGAGCTTGGGGAGGTCCTCGAGGCCCCGGACCTTCCCCGGGATTACCCCCGCCTCGTCCAGACGCCTCCGGTAAAAGGGTACCCGCTCGTACACGTAGGCCACCACCTGGCGCAGCCGCTCTTCCTGCAGCGCCCTAAGCTTCTCCCTGGGAAGGGTCTCCAACTCTGGCTGGTACATCCTCACCTCCTAAGCGAAAGACCGTGCCCGTGAAGAGGGCCACCCGTTTCCCCTCCGAGACCACCTCCACCCGGTAAGTGGCGGTGCGCCTGGAAAGGTTCACCTCCACCGCCTCGGCCTCCACGAGGGCCCCGGGGTAGAGGGGCCGGAAGTAGTCCATGCGGCAGGAAAGGGCCACCGCAGGCCCCCTGGAGTTGGAGGCCAGGGCGAAGGCGCTGTCGGCCAGGGCGTAGAGGAACCCCCCGTGAACGGTGCCGTGAAGGTTCAGGTGCTCCCTTCCCACCCGGCCCACCACCTTGGCCTCCCCGGGGCCCAGGTGCACCACCTCGAGGCCCAACGTCTCCATGAAGGGATCCTTCATCCCTCCTCCACCTCCCGCTTGAGGCCCAGGTAGGCCTCCACCACCTTGGGGTTTTGCTGGAGCTCCTTCGCGCTTCCCTCCAGGGCCACCTCCCCCGCCTCCAGCACCAGCCCGCGGTCGGCCAGCTCCAGGGCTACCTTGGCGTTTTGCTCCACCAAAAGGAGGGTGGCCCCCTCCCGCTTCAAGGCGGCCAGGATGCGGTAGATCTCCCGCACCATCAGGGGGGCAAGCCCCAAGGAGGGCTCGTCCAAAAGGAGGAGCCTGGGCCGCGCCATGAGGGCGCGGCCGATGGCGAGCATCTGCTGCTCCCCCCCGGAAAGCGTCCCGGCCAGCTGCCCCCGCCTTTCCCTAAGCCGGGGAAAAAGGCCATAGACCCGCTCCAAATCGGGCCTCAGGTCCTCCCCCTTCCGGAAGCGGAGAAACCCCCCAAGGCGGAGGTTGTCCTCCACGGAAAGCCCGGGGAACAGGGCGCGGCCCTCCGGCACCAGGACGAGGCCCCGTTGCAGGAGGCCCTCGGGGCTCCGCTGGGCCAAAACCTCCCCGGCAAGCTCAATTCGCCCCTCCGCCTTGGCCAGGCCCACAAGCCCCCGAAGGAGGCTGGTCTTCCCCGCCCCGTTGGGCCCGATCACCGCCAGGGCTTCCCCCTCGCGGATGCGGAAGGAAACCCCCCGCACCGCCTCCAAGGGCCCGTAGCGCACGGTGAGGCCTTCCACCCGTAGCATCAGGCCACCTCCTCCCCCAGGTAAGCGGCCCGCACCAGGGGGTTTTTCTGCACCTCCGCCGGGGTTCCCTCGGCGATCTTCTCCCCGTAGTTCATCACCACCACCCGGTCCGCCAGGCCCATGATCAGGTCCATGTCGTGGTCCACCAGGAGGAGGGTGTACCCCTCCTTGGCCAGGGCCCGCAGGAGGTGGGCGAGCTCCCGTTTCTCCCCCGCCCTTAGCCCCGCCCCCGGCTCGTCCAAGAGGAGGACCTCCGCCCCCGAGGCCAGGAGGCGGGCGATCTCCAAAAGCCGTTGCTGCCCCACGGTAAGCCGCTCCGCCCGCTCCCAGGCCAAGGACTCCAGGCCCACCCGCTTAAGCGCCCGGTAGGCGGTGGCCAGGGCCCGGGCCTCTTCCTTTTTGTGGAGGCCCAAGAGGACCCGGAGGAAACCCGAGCGGGTGCGGGCGTGGGTGCCCAAGGCGGTGTTCTCCAGCACGGAGAGCTCGGGGAAGAGGTGGGGGTGCTGGAAGGTGCGCCCCAGGCCCAGGAGGTGGATGCGGTAGGGGGGAAGCCCCGTCACCTCCTGGCCGAAGAGGAAGACCTTGCCCCCATCGGGGGCCAGGGCCCCGGTGATGAGGTGGAAGGTGGTGCTCTTCCCCGCCCCGTTGGGGCCGATCAGGGCCAGGATCTCCCCCCGCCGCAAGGCGAAGGAAACCCCGCCCACGGCCAGGAGACCGCCGAAGGCCTTCTTCAGGTTCTCCACCCGGAGCACCACCTCCCCCTTGGCCCCTTGGGGTGGGGTGAGGGGAAGGGGCTCCGCCTCCGGGAGCCCTTTCGGCGGCGCAGGGAGCCGGGCGGCCAGGAGGGGCCAAAGCCCCTTGGGGGCCAGGAGGAGGATGAGGGCGAGGATGAGGCCGTAGCCGATGACCTCGTAGTTCCCCTGCCGGCCCAGGAGAAGGGGGAGGAGGTCCTTGAGCCAATCCTCCAAGCCGGTGAAGAAGGCCGCCCCCAACACCACCCCGGGGATGGTCCCCACCCCGCCCGCCACCGCCATCACCAGGTACTTGATGGAGGCCTCCAGGGAGAAGGGGGTGGGGTTGACGAAGCGCAGGAAGTGGGCGTACAGGAAGCCGGCAAGCCCCGCCATGGCTCCCGCCAGGAGGAAGGCCTGGAGGCGGAGGCGCGCCGGCTCCACCCCGAAGCTGGCCGCCGCCAGGGCGTCCCCCCGCAGGGCCAGAAGGGCCCGGCCCAGGCGGCTAGCCCGCAGGTTGTCCAGGGCCAAAAGGCAGAGGACCAACAGGAAGAGGCTGAAAAGGGCGTAGCGGAAGCCCGTGTCCAGGGGGAGGCCGAGGAGGTGAAGGGGGGGCAGGTCGGGGATCCCCGTGTGCCCCCCGGTGAGGCCCACCAGGTTCCCCGCCAGGATGTAAAGCGCCACCTGCCAGGCGATGGTGGAAAGGGGCAGGAAATGGCCTTTAAGCCGCACGGTGAGCCCTCCCAGAACCAGGGCCAGCAGGAGGGAAAGGGCGAGGCCCACAAGGAGGCCAAGCCAGGGGGAAAGCCCCGCCTTCACCGTGAGGAGGGCGGTGGCGTAGGCCCCCATCCCCATGAAGGCCGCCTGGGCGAAGCTGGTCATCCCCGCTAGGCCCGTGAGCACGTAGAGGGAAAGGGCCACCAGGGCCGAAAGGGCGAAGAAGTTGAGGAGGGTGAGGTAAAACGGGAACGGAAGGAGCACAACGGGCAAAAGGAGCAGGAGAAACCAAAGGTAGCGCATCACTCCTCCACCGCCCGCGCCCTAAGGCTTTGGTAGAAGAGGGCGGGCACCAAAAGGAGAAAGACCAAGGCCTCCTTGTAGGCGCTGGCGAAGAAGCTGGTGAAGCTCTCAAAAAAGCCCACCAAAAGCGCCCCCAAAAAGGCCACCGGGTAGCTGGCCAACCCCCCCAGGATGGCGGCCACGAAGCCCTTGAGCCCCAACATGAAGCCCATGAAGTAGGCGGCGTTGATGAGGGGGGCGAGGAGCAGGCCAGAAAGCCCCGCCAAAAGGCTTGCGATGCCAAAGGCCACCATCCCCGCCTCCTCCGGGGAGATGCCGCTCAGCCTGGCCCCAAGCCGGCTCTCCGCCGCAGCCAAAAGGGCCTTCCCGTAGAGGGAAAACCGGAAGAAGGCGTAGAGGGCCAAAACGCTCAGAAAGGCGAAGAGGAGGACCAAAACCCCCTGCCAGGAAAGGCCCACCGCCACCTCCCCCTTAAGGAGGGGCTCGGGGCGGAACTGCTCCGGACCGAAGAACACCAGGCCCAGGCCCTGAAAGGCCACGTGAAGGCCCACGGCCATGATGAGGAGGGAAAGCACCGTGGCCTCCCGCAAAGGCTGGAAGAAGACCCGGTACGTGGCCACCCCCAGATAGACCACCAACAGGACCGCCGCCCCATAGGCCAGGGGCTTAACGGCCAGGGCGAGGAAAAAGAGGGCGGAAAGCCCCAAGGCCCCAAGGAGGGGCACCCAAGCCCCCCGCCCCCGCGCAACCCCCGCCCAGAGGAGCCCCAGGGCCACCGCCAGCCCCAGCGTCCCCGGGATCCTCCCCTCCTGGAGCCACACCAGGGAAAGGGGGGCGAACATGAGGAGCTCCCCAATGGGCACGAGGATCACCCGGGTCACGGCGAAGACCAGGACCATGGCGATGGCCAAGAGCCCGTAGATGACCCCGTTCTGGAGCCCGTCCAGGAGGAGAAAGCCCAGGATGGTGGCGTCCATGGCTTAGCGGAAGGTGCGCTCCAGCTTCCAGCGGCCTCCCTCCACCCGGACCATCACCGCGGCGTCCTCGAAGCGGAGGCCCAGGTGGTCCTCCTTGGTGAAGGTGAAGACCCCGTGGGTGGCCACCAGGTTCCTCGTGGCCTCGATCTCGTCCCGCAAGGCGGCGCGGAAGGCGGCCAGGTCCTTATCCGCGTCGGCCCGCTTCAGGGCCCGCTCCAAGGCGGGGCGCAGGATGAGCCAAGCGTCCCAGGCATGGGCGCCAAAGGTGGAGTAGCTTCCGATACCGTACTTCGCCTCGTAGCGCTGGATGTAGTCCAGGGCCACCCGCTTGGAGGGGAAGGTGCCGGGAAGCTGCTCCGCCACCAGGATGGGCCCGGCGGGAAGCAGGGTGCCCTCCACGTCCTTGCCCCCCACCCGCAGGAAGTCGGGGTTCGCCACCCCGTGGGTCTGGTAGATGAGGCCCCCGTAGCCCCGCTCCTTCAGGGTGCGCTGGGGCAGCACCGCCGGGGTGCCGCTCGCCCCGATCAGGACGGCGTCGGGCCGGCGGGCGATGATCCTGAGTGCCTGCCCGGTGACGCTGGTATCGCTGCTGTTGTAGCGCTCGCTCGCCACCACCTGGAGCCCCTTGGCCTTGGCCTCCGCCTCAAAGAAGCGGGCCCAGCCCTCCCCGTAGGCGTCGTTGAAGCCGATGTACCCCACGGTCTTCACACCCCTGGCCGCCATGTCCACCACGATGGCCCGGGCCATGAGCTCCTCCGTCTGGGGGGTCTTGAAGACCCAGAAGCGCTGGGCGTCCACCGGGTGGATGATGTCCTTGCTGGCGGCTAAGGAGATCATGGGCACCTTGGCCTCCGCCACCACGGGGATCATGCCCAAGGAGGCGGGGGTGGTGGTGGTGCCCACGATGGCCACGGCGTCCTCCTCCACCAGCCGCCGGGTGTTCCGCACCGCCTGGGTGGTGTCCGAGGCGTCGTCCAGAATGACGAACTGCACCTTCCGCCCCGCCACGCCCCCCTGGCGGTCCAGAAGCTCTTGCAGCATGAGGAAGGTGTTGCGCTCGGGGATGCCCAAGGAGGCGGCGCGCCCCGTGGCCGAGACCACCACCCCCACCTTCAAGACCCCCTGGGCCCAAGCGGAAAGGGCCAGGGCCAAGGCTACCGCTAACCAACGCTTCATCCTTTACCTCCTTTTCCCACCGGGCGTGGCCCGGATTGGGTCTAACGAACACTCGTTTGGTTCGGCCTCCAGTTTAGAAAGGGACCTTTGTCCCGTCAAGCCCCGGGGTAGGACCGGGGCCTTTAGGTCACGTGCTCGGGAAGGCCCAAGAGGGCGGGGCTTTGGGTGGGTACCGGGTTGCCCTCGAGGTCCACCAGGAGGCTTCCCTCCAAAAACCAGCTCTTGGGGGTGCGGTGGCCCCAGAGGGTCTGGCGCCTGGGGTCGTTGAGGCTCCAGCGCACCGGGGGCAGGTCGGGGTCCACGGTGAGGTAGTCAGAGGTGTAGAGCTCCACCCGGTGCCCATCGGGGTCCCTTAGGTAGAGGAACATGGCGTTGGAGATGCCGTGCCGCCCCGGGCCCCGTTCGATGGCGTCCGTGCGCCGGGCCCCCGCCAGGATGTCCGCCGCCCGGATCACCGCCATGGGGTCGGGAAGCCAGTAGGCGAGGTGGTGGAGCCTGGGGCCTTCCCCGTTGGTGAAGGCCACGTCGTGCACGTTCCCCTTGCGGTGGAGCCAGCTCGCCCAAAGCCGACCCTCTTCGTCCTCCGTGTACTCCGTCAGGCGGAAGCCAAGGACCTCCTGGTAATAGCGGGTGGCCCGGCCCACCTCCGGGGCGAAGAGGTTCACGTGGTCGATGCGCAAAATCCCGGGCCCCCGGTGGAGGTGGTACTCCTGGAGCATGCGGGGAAGCTTCTCCGCCTGGAAGTAAAAGGCCAAGGGGTAGCCGAAGGGGTCCTGCACCCGGAGGACCCGGGGCCTCCCCCAGTCCGCCTCGAGGCGGTGGGCAAGCCCCTCCTTACGGGCCCAGGCCAAAGCCTCCTCCAAGCCCTCCTCCGAATCCACCTTGAAGCCGAGGGCGGCCACCGCAGCCCGGGGGGCCTCGGTGAGCTTCAGGCTCCACTCCCGCTCCTCGTAGCCCCTAAGGTAGGCCGCCTTCCCTTCCCGCCTTTCCAGAAGCATCCCCAAAAGCCCCTGGTAGAACTCCAGGCTCCGCTCCAGGTCCTGGACCCAAAGCTCTAGGAAACCTACCCTCACGATGGCCATACCAGCCTCCTGTAGCCGCGGGCGAAGTAGAGGAGGGGGGGGCCCATCTCCCCAAGCTCCACCTCCTCCACCCGCCCCACCACGATCCGGTGGTCCCCGCCGGGGTAGAGGGCCTCCAGGCGGCACCGGAGCACCGCCAAGGCCCCCTCTACCCTTCCCTCCACCAAGCCCACCCCCTCCCTGGGCCTGCCGGCGAAGTGCTCGGCGACCCCCTCCTGCCCTTCCCGAAGGAGGCTCACGCTGAAGGCCCCCGCTTTCTCCAGGAGGGGCAAAAGCTTCGCCCGCTCGCTCACCGCCAGGGCCACCAGGGGGGGCTCGAGGCTCAAGGACATGAAGGCGGTGGCGGTCATGCCCCGCTCCTCCTCCCCCGCCCTCGCCGCCACCACGGTGACGCCGCTGGCGAAGCGGCTGAGCGCCTCCTTGAAGGCCTCCCTCACGCCCGCACCTCCGAGAAGACCTCGAGGCTCGCCTGGAGGAAGGTGCGGATGCGCTCCTTGTAGGGTTCCTTATCGTAAACCTGGTAGAGGGTTTGGTACATGCGCACGGGGTCGCCGAAGAAGAAGCGCTCGTAAAGCTCCTGACGGGCCCCGAAGCCGGAGAGGGTCATGTCCCAGGCCAGGCGGAAGAGGGCCACCCGCTCCCGGGCCTCCAGGGTGGCCCCTTGCAGGTACTTGTCCAGAAGGGGGGCCAGGGGGCCTTTGAAGTCCTTTTCGGAAGGGAGGGTGATGAGGCCCGAGGCCCCGATCTGCTCCAGGATCTCCCGGATCCTGGGGTAGAGCCTGGGGTAGAGGTTCCGCGCCCCGTCCAGGGCCTTGCGGTCCGGAACCAGGAGGCCGTAGGCGTTCTCCTTGGCCTCCTCCTCCGCCCGGGTCCAGAAGGCGCGCATGGCCTCGAGGTAAACGATGATCTCGGCGATCTTCTCCTGCACGTGGCCGTAGGCGTCGGCCCCGATCCCCTCCGCCATCAGGGCGGCCACCCCCAAGAAGGCCTCCGTCTTGGCGGTCTTCAGGGCCACCACCTGGTGGGCCATGTGGTGTAAAGCCCCCGTCTGGGCGTAGGCGTTGTTGCAAAGCTCCACGTTCCCCAGGATGAAGACCCGCTCCCAAGGCACCAGGACGTCGTCGAAGATGACCAGGCAGTCCATCTCCTCCAGGCGGCTGGAAAGGGGGTAATCGAAGGGGCTATCCCCCCCCACCAGGGCTTCCCGGCAGACGAAGTGGAGCCCCGGGGTGGCGGTGGGGAGGGCGAAGGCGATGGCGTACTTCTCGCTCCCCGGCCCCTCTTTGAGGAGGGTGGAGGGGAAGATCAAGACCTCGTCCGCCAGAGGAAAGGTGGCGGTCATCCTAGCCCCCCGCACCACGATGCCCTTTTCCGTCTGCCGCACCACCCCCACGGGGATGTAGGGGTCGGGCTGGGCGGAAGGGGGTTTGGCCCGGTTCACCTGGGGGTTGGTGAGGGCGTGGGTGGTGGCCAGGTCCTGGTCCCGGAGGTAGGTGTAGTAGTTTCGAACGTTCTCGGCGAACTCCCCGAAGTAGTCGGCGCTGGCGGCATAGGCCATGACCACGGCGTTCAGGTAGTCCGGGCTCCGGCCCATCATGCCCAGGTTCTGGTCCGCCCAGAGCTTGTAGGCCTGGCCCCGCTTCTTGAGGTCCTCCTTGCTCCTCGGGACGAGGAAGCTCATGCCGTGGCGCCTGCCCCCCTCCTCGTAGGTGAGGACCTCCCGGAAGCGGGGGTCGTGCTGCAGGTCGTAAAGGGCGGCCATGGTGCGCGCGATGCCCCGGAAGACGGGATGGGTGGTGGGGTCTTCCACCTTCTCCCCCTTGTACCAGAGGTTAGGGGGTCTTTCCCGTAGAGCTTCCAAGTATTCCGCTCCTGTCCGTGCCACTTCGCACCTCCTTACTTGCCAAACCTGGGAATGTGGGGGGGGCGCAAGGGGAGGGCCACGCTCTTGAGGTCGGTGTAGAACTCCAGGGCGTAGTGCCCCCCTTCCCGGCGGTCCCCGCTTTGCTTCACCCCGCCGAAGGGCGTGGGCAGGTGGCGCACGTTGTGGCTGTTCAGGTAGACCATCCCCGCCTCCAGCTCCAGGGCCAAGCGGTGGGCCCGTTCCAGGTCGCGGGTGAAGACGTAGGCGGCGAGGCCGTATTTGGTGTCGTTCGCCTTCCTTAGGGCGTCCTCCTCGTCCTTGAAGGGGATGGCCACCAAGACGGGCCCGAAGATCTCCTCTTGGGCGATTTTCATGGCGTTCTCCCCCACGAAGAGGGTGGGCTCCAGGTAGTTGCCCGAGGAGAGGTCCTCCCCGCGGAAGGAGCGAGCGGCCCGCCTGCCCCCCGCAAGGAGCCTGGCCCCCTCCTCGAGGCCCACCCGGACGTAGCCCAAGACCCGCTCCAGGTGCTCCGGGTGGATGAGGGGCCCCACCTCCGTCTCGGGGTCCAAGGGGTGGCCCACCCGGATGGCCTTGGCCCTTTCCGCCACCTTCCCCACGAAGTCCTCAAAGATGCGCTCCTCCACCAAAAGCCGGGAGCTTGCCGTGCACCGCTCCCCGTTGAAGGAGTAGACCTGGAAGACCACCGCATCCAAGGCCCTCTCCAAGTCGGCGTCGGCGAAGACCAAAGCCGGGCTCTTCCCGCCTAGCTCCAGGGAAAGCCGCTTGAGGTGGCGGGCGGCGTTTTGCATCACGATCTTGCCCGTTTCCGTTTCCCCGGTGAGGGTGAGGAGGGGGACCAGGGGGTGGGCCACCAAGGCCGCCCCCGCCTCCTCCCCGAAGCCCTGGACCAGGTTGAAGACCCCGGGGGGCAGGTCCGCCTCCTGGAGGATCTCGGCGAGCTTCGTGGCGGTAAAGGGGCTCCACTCCGCCGGCTTCAGGACCACGGTGTCCCCGAAGGCCAAGGCGGGGGCGATGCGCCAGGTGGAAAGCATCAGGGGAGCGTTCCAGGGGGTGATGATCCCCACGGGGCCCGCAGGGAGGCGGAGGGCGTAGTAGAGCCAATCCCGGTCCACGGGGAAGGTGCGGTCCTCCATGGCGTGCTCGGCGTACTCGGCGTAGAAGGCGAAGTTCTCCGCCGCCCGCGCCACCTGGGCCCGCACGATGCGGAGGACCTGGCCCGCATCCAGGCACTCCATCACCGCAAGCTCGTCGGCGTGCTTCTCTATGAGCTCGGCGATCCTTAGGAGGTAGCGCTTCCGCTCCCGGGCCTTGGTGCGGCTCCATTTTTGAAAGGCCTCGTGGGCCGCCCGAGCCGCCTTGTCCACCTCTTTTTCCCCGCCCCGGGCGGCGTAGCCCAGAACCTCGTTGCTGGCAGGGTCCAAGGAGGGGAAGGTCTCCCCGCTTTCCGAGGGAACGAAGGCCCCGGCGATGTAGTGCAGGGCGGGCTTCTCCTTTAGGCGCTGCCGCACCGCCTCGATGGTTTCCCATGGGATGCCGGCCACGGCGTCGGCGTACCTCATGGCTCCTCCTCTATGGGGTTTTCCAAGGCCCCCAGGCCCTCGATCTCTAGCCGCATCACGTCCCCCGGATGCACCTGGCTAATCCCCTTGGGGGTGCCGGTGAGGAGGACATCGTAGGGCTCCAGGGTCATGAACTCCGAGATGAAGGCCAAAAGTTCCGCCACGGAATAGAGCATCCTCGAGGTGTGCCCCTCCTGCCTCAGCTCCCCGTTCACGTAGGCCCTTAGCCAGAGGTTTTGCGGGTCCTCCACCTCCCCCACCACCAAGAAAGGCCCCAGGGGCAAGAAGGTGTCCCGCCCCTTGGCCCGGATGGGGGGGCGGAAGGTATTGGTCACGTAATCCCGCACCACCAGGTCATTGGCGATGGTGTAGCCCAGGACGTAGTCCAGGGCGTCCTTGGCCTTCACCCGCTTCATGGGCCTGCCCACCACCACGGCGAGCTCCACCTCGTAGTGGACGAACCGGGCCCCCTTGGGGTAGCGCACCACCCCTTGGTGGGGGAGGAGGCTGGTGTTGGGTTTCCAAAAGAGGGCGGGCTCCTCGGGACGGGTTAAGCCCAGCTCTTCGGCGTGCTCGGCGTAGTTGAGGGCCACCCCCAGGACCTTCCCCGGGGTGAAGGGCAGAAGCCAGGTGACGGCCTTGGGGTCGTGGGCCTCCCCCGCCTCGTCCAGGAGGAGGCCCTCCCGGAAGACCCCCTGGTGGACCCGGCCCTTGGCGAGGAAGCGGGCGAGCCTCATGCCGCCTCCACAGGGATTAGGCCGTAGCGTTCCGCCATCTGGCGAAGCCTTGCCTCCACCTCCGGGGTGGTGGGGTCCAAGGGAAGCCGCCACTCCTTCTCCAAAAGGCCCATCCAGGCCAGCACGGTCTTCAGGGGAATGGGGTTCGTGTCCCAGAAGATGGCCTCGTTGGCCTCGAGGAGGTAGTCGTGCACCTCCCGCGCCCCCGCATAGTCCCCCGCCAGGGCCCGCTCGCAGAGGAGGGCCACCTCCTTGGGCAGCCAGTTGGCGGTGGCGGCGATGGTGCCCACCGCCCCCAGGCTCATCATGGGCAGGGTGAGGCTTTCCAGGCCGCAGAAGACGAGGAAGTCCCGCCCCGCTTCGGCGAAGAGGTGGGAGAGGTACTCCAGGTCCTTGGAGGAATGCTTGAGGCCCACGATGTTGGGAAAGTCGCGGCGGAGGCGAGCCACGGTCTTAGGGGCGATCTCCACCCCGGCTCGCCCGGGGATGTTGTAGATGAGGAGGGGAAAGTCCGGCACCGCCTGCGCCACCTGGGCGAAGTAGCGGTAAAGGCCCTCCTGGTTGGGCTTCACGTAGTAGGGAACGATGACCAAAGCCCCTTGCGCCCCCGCCTCCTGGGCGAAGCGGGTGAGCTCCAGGGTTTCCTCCAGGCGCAAGGCCCCCGTGCCGGGGATCACCGGCACCCTCCCCGCCACCTGGTCCAGGACCACCTCCATGGCCCGCTTGCGCTCCTCCAGGGTCTGGGTGCCGGGCTCTCCCGTGGTCCCCCCCACGCTCACCCCGTGGGAACCCCCCTGCACCACCCGCTCCACCAGGCGGCGCAGGGCCTCCTCGTCCAGCTTGCCCTTGCGGAAGGGTGTGGGTAAGGGCGGTATGGAACCGCGGAACATGCGCTTCTCCTTTCGCCTCCCAGGATGCGGGGAGGAAGGGGGGAGGGCAACTGGGGTGCAGGACAGGTTATCGCCCAATTTTGTTTTTTTGTACAATTCCTCTCTCCTTGCTCCCGGGTACTAGGCATGGTATTGGTGAAATACACAATGATTGGCCATGGCTTTAGCGATAACCCCACCTCCTTCACCGCCCTGATGGAGGCCCTGGGGCTACGGGTTCTGGTGCCGGGGGACCGCCCCGTGCTCTACCTCCTTTCCGAGCCGCGCCCCCTCTTCTCGGCGGAAGGGGCCCTCCTCCTCTTCCGCCCCGAGGGGAGCCTCTTCCGCTACCGGGCCGCCACGGGCTTCCTCCTCCCCGAGCCCGAGCCCGAGGTGGAGGCCTTCGCCCGCAAGGAGGGGCTTGGGCTCGCCCTCTACCCCCCTTGGCTCCAGCGGGAGGAGGTGGAAAAGGCCCTGGCCCTGAGGCTTTTCGCCCTGGCCCCGGGGCTTGCCCTTTGTGGGGTGGTGGACCTCCTCCTCAAGCTTCCCGACCGCCCCTTTTTGGAAGTACTCCACCAGGCCACGGGCCTCCCCCTGGCCCGGGTGGCCCCCTGGGGGGAGGTGTTGGGCTTCGCCGGGCCCGTGCCCCCCAGGCACCCCGAGGCCCCGGGGGAGGGGCGGGGGTGGGTGGCCCTCGAGGCCGGGGAAGGGGTCTTGGTGGCCTATGGGGAAGAGGAGGCCCTAAGGCGGGCCCGGGGGCTTCTGGAGGTGGCGGCCCGCCTCCTCAAGGTGCGCTCCCTGGAAAGGAGCCTGGAGAGGATGCGGGAAGAATCCTTGGGGGCAGCCCTTTTGGAAGGCCTCATCCTGGGGGAGGCGGAAGCGGAACGGCTTTTCGCCTTCGGCTTCGCCGAGGGGGTGGAGTGGGTGCTGGCCTTGGCCGAGCCCCCCGAGGTCCCGGGCCGCCACCGCCTGGCCGAGGAAAGGAGGCGGGAGGCCACCTTGGAGCTTCGCCGCCAGGCGGGGGCTTACCTGGACCGGCTTGGGGTTCCCTACCTCCTCGCCACCCGGGGGAACCGGGTGGCGGCCATGTGGCAGGTGCATAGCCCCAGGCGGGAGGCGGAGGGCCTCCTCAAGGCCCTGATCCCGGGAAGCCGCCTGGGCTACTCCGGCGTCCACGCCGACCGGGCGGTGCAGGAGGCCTACCGGGAAGCCCTCATCGCCTTGAAGGCGGCGAGGCCGGGGGAGGCCCTTTCCTTTAGCGGCCTCGACCCTGTGGCCTTCGTCCTCCTGCAACAGTCCCCCGAAGACCTAAAGGCCCTGGTGGAGCGCTACCTACCCCTGCCGCCCAAGCTCTTGAAGACCCTCGAGGCCTACATGGCCTCAGGCAGCGTAGAGGAGGCGGCAGGCAGGCTCCATGTCCACCCCAATACCCTCCGCTATCGGCTAAAGCGGATTGAAGGGGTGGTGGGCCCCCTAGGCCAGCCGGAAACCCTAGCCCGGGTGCACCTCGCCCTGCGGGCGCGGGACCTCCTCTTGGGCTAAGATGGCATTTATGGGAAAGCTTAGGCTTTGGCTTGTGGCCTTTTTGGCGCTGGGAATGGGCCTGGCCCAGACCCTGGTGGAGGTGACCACCGTGGCGGCCTTGTCCACCAGCCTGGACCCAGCGGTGCGCCTCCCCTCCGGCACCTACAAGGCCCGGAGCCCCGAGCCCCTCCTCGCCCGCTTCCCCGAAGCTAAGGGGTACGCCCTCGAGGCCTTCGCCGCCAAGGGCATCGCCGCCAGGCTCCACGCCGCCTTCGTCCAGCAGGTTCTCACCGCCTTCGCCGCCGCGGGCTACTTCGTGGAGGGCCAGGAGGAGCGGGTGGTGGACGGGGAGGTGCGGACGAAGTACGTGCTCAAGGACAGCCTGGGCCGGCCAGCCCTCCTTTTGGTGGTGCGGAAGGGGGATGAGTTGGTCTACGGCTTTGGGAAGCGTAAGTGAACACTTTCACGATTTACAGGGCTTGTCCTAAAACTCTCCCCTAACCCCAAACCCCCACGCCCACACCCCACCCAGCCGCCCCAACCGCACCCAGTACTCTTCCCCCTCGAGACCCACCCAGCCCCACCACCCGGGGCCGTAGCCTAGGCTCCCCGCCAGGCTTGCCCCCTCCAGGGGCCAGCTCAGCCCCACCGCCCCTGCCCAGGGGAAGGCCCCTTCCACGGTGACCACCCCATCCCCCAGGGCCAAGCTGGCTCCCAGAAGGCCAAAAGGGCGCCCCGCCCAAAGCCGCCCTTCCCCGTAGGCCACCACCTCCCCCAGGCGCACGCTCCCCGCCACCCCCATCCCCTGTTCCTCCAGCCAAAGCCGCCCCTCGGACCAGGCGGCCTCCAGGAAGCCGCCCCGTTCCCAGGCGTAGCCCAGGCGCAGGCGCCAGGAACCGTACCAGGTGAGGGCCCCACCCCACACCCCCTCCTCTCCCCCGGCGGGGCCCGGGGTGTTCCAGGTGTAAGGGAAAAGCCGCCCTTCCCCCAAGGTCAAGGGAAAGCGGCCCAAAACCAGGCTCCACTCCCCTTCCTCCACCCTCACGTAAAGCCTTTCCAGGGAAACCCCACCCCCTCTCTCCCCCAGGTACGGGGCCAGGGCGTAGACCGCCCGGACCCCATCGCCGGAAAGCTCGCCGAAGAGGCGCAGGAAAAGGGTGGGGCTCGGCCCCAGGCCCTGCACCCCCACCTCCACCCCTTGGGCCAAGGCGGGAAGGAGGAAAAAGGGTAAGTGCTATTCTTCACGATTTAATCTGCTCGTGACTTTTCTATCCCCTAAACCCCTCCCCCTCCGCCCATCTCCGCCAGGTCCACCCGCTCCAGCACGGGAAGCGCCCGCAAGGCCTCCAGCACCTCCGGGGTGGGTTTTTGGTCCACGGCGAGGACGAAGAGGGCTCTCCCCCCCGGCACGTCGCGGCCGAGTTGCATCCCAGCGATGTTCACCCCCGCCTCCCCCAAGAGCGTGCCCACCTGGCCCACCACCCCCGGGCGGTCGTAGTTCACGCAGACCAGCAGGTACCCCTCCGGCACCACCTCCAGGGCGTAGTCGTCGATCCCCACCAGCCGCGGCTTCCCCCCCATCACCACCCCCCGGGCCCGGCGCTCCTCCTGGTCCGTGGTGAGGCGCACCTCCACCAGACGGGCGTACTCCCCCGCCTCCTCCGAGCGGCGGGTCACGAGGCCGATGCCCCGGTCCTTCAGGAGAGGCCGGGCGGAAACCAGGTTCACCGCCCCTTCCCCCAGGACCCGGGCCAAAAGCCCCTTGGCCACGGCGCTGGCGATGGGCTCGGGGTCTTTGTCGAACTGGCCGAGAAAGCTCACCTCTAAGGCCTGGGGGCGGCCCTTGGTGATCTGGGCGAGGAGCTTGCCCAAGGCCTCCCCCAAGGGCAAGAAGCCGCGGAGGGCCGCCAGGGCCTCCGGGTCAAAGCCGGTGTTGAGGGCGTAGGAGAGGTCCCCCTCGAGGGTGCGCACCACCCGCTCCAAGATGGCCTCCCCCACCCGCTCCTGGGCCTCCACCGTGTTCGCCCCCAGGTGGGCGGTGAGGACCACCTTGGGGTGATGGAGCAGGGGGTGGTCCTTAGGGGGCGGTTCCTGGCTAAAGACGTCCAGGCCTGCGGCGAAGAGGTGCCCCTCCTCCAGCACCTCCAGAAGGGCCTTCTCGTCCACTATGCCGCCCCGGGCGGCGTTCACCACCACCGCCCCCCGGGGAAGGAGGTAAAGCTCCCTCCGGCCGATCATCCCCCGGGTTTCCTCGGTCAGGGGCGTGTGCACCGTGAGGAAGTGGCTTTGGCGGAGGAGGTCCTCCAGGTGTTCCAAAAGCTCTACCCCTAGGCTCTCCGCCCGGGTGCGGGGGATGTAGGGGTCATAGGCCAAAACCCGCATCTCAAAGCCCTTGGCGAAGCGGGCCACCTGGCCGCCGATCCGCCCCAGACCCACGATGCCCAAGGTCTTGCCCCTAAGCTCAAGCCCCAGGAACTTCCGGTCCCACTCCCCCTGGCGGATCTTGCGGTCGGAAAGGGCAATGCCCCGGGCGGCGGCGAGAAGGAGGCCGAAGGCGAGTTCGGCGGCGGAACGGGTGTTGGCCTCGGGCACGTTCACCACCAGGATGCCCAGGCGGCTCGCCGCCTCTAGGTCCACGTTGTCCACCCCCACGCCCCCCCGGCCCACCACCTTAAGCCGCTTGCCCCGCCGCAACAGCTCGGCGTCCACCTGGGTCCGGCTCCGGGTGATGAGGGCATCGTAGGCGGGGATCACCTCGAGGAGCTCCTCCCGGGCGATGCCGGGGCGATAGTCCACCAAGACCCCGGGGTACTTCACGTCCCCAAGCCGCATGTCATCGGACACCAGCACCCGCCACATATACCCTTGACCCTAGCAAAAACCCCGCCTCAGGGCAACTTACCCGCTACACTACACCGCTCCTCGTGGTATCCTGTCCCGGACAACAAGGAGGCCTTGATGAAGGTAGCTTTGGTGACGGACTCCACCGCCGATCTACCCAAGCCCCTGCGGGAGGGCCTGGGCATCCGGGTGGTACCCCTTTACGTGCACCTGGGGGGGCGGGTCTACCGCGACTGGCAGGAAATCACCCCCGAGGAGATCTTCCAGAAGGTGCGGGAGGGCACCGCCTTCCCCTCCACCAGCCAGCCTTCCCCCGAGGACTTCATGAAGGCTTACCAGGAGGCTTTGCAGGAAGCGGAGCACGTGCTTTCCATCCACATCTCCAGCAAGCTCTCCGGCACCGTGCAGTCGGCGGAGCTCGCCGCCCAGGAGTTCCCCGGCCGGGTCACGGTCTTCGACTCCCTGGCCGCCTCCTTGGGCATCGGCATGATGGTGCTCAGGGCCCACGAGCTCCTGCAGGAAGGCCAGTCGCTTCCCTCCGTCTTGGAGGAGCTCAAGCGGATCCGCCAGGACCACTTCGTGCGCTTCAGCGTGGCCACCTTGGAGTTTTTGCGCCGGGGCGGGCGCATCGGCGGAGCGCAGGCCCTTTTGGGCACCCTTCTCGGCATCAAGCCCATCCTCACCCTCAAGGAGGGGCGGGTGGAGGCGGCGGGCCGGGCCAGGGGGGAAAGGAAGGCGCGGGAGGAGATCGTCAAGGACTTCCGCACCTGGGGCCAAGGGCGGAAGCGCATCCGGGCCTTCTTCCTTTATAGCGCCGAGGAGGGGGCGGTGCGGGAACTCAAGGAACTGGTCCTCGCCTCGGGCCTTCCCGTGGAGGAGGCCCTGGTGAGCGAGCTTGGGGCGGTGATCGCCAGCCACACGGGGCCGGGCACCTATGGCTTCTACGCCTACAGCCTCTAGGGTAGCCTTTGTGGCCGACTCCACCTTGGGGCTTTCCCCCGAGGAGGCGGAGGCCCAAGGCATCCACCTGGTGCCCCAGCAGGTGATCTGGAAGGACCGCGCCTTCCGCGACCTCGGGGAGATCACCCCGGAGGAGGTGGTCCGCCTCCTGCAACAGGGGGAGCGCCTCACCACAAGCCAAGTGGCCCCCGAAGACCTGAAACACACCTACGAGCGCCTTCTCCTACACCACGAGAGGGTGGTTTCCGTCCACGTTTCCGGGAAGCTTTCCGGTACCGTGGCCACCGCCCTAAGCGTGGCCCAAGCCTTCGGGGGGCGGGTGAAGGTCCTGGACTCCTGGTCGCTGAACGGCGGGCTTTTCCTGGTGTTGCAGGAGGCGAGGCGGCTCCTCCGCTCCGGCACCCCCTGGGAGGGCCTGGAGGAGGCCATCGCCCCCTACCGGGAGCGGGTCTTGGGCTACGTCCTTCCCAAAACCCTCACCTACCTGCACCGCTCGGGGCGGATTTCCGGGCTCAAGCACCTGGTGGGGAGTCTGCTTCGCATCCTGCCGGTCCTCGAGGTCCGGCGCGGGGAGGTCCTCCCAGGCCCGAGGGTGCGGGGCTTCAGCGAGGGCCTGAGGAAGATCGCCGAGCTCTTCCGCCGCGACTTCCCCGAGGGGGCCTTGGCCTACGTGGCCCACGTGGCGAACCCCGAGGGGGCAGAGGCTCTTTTGGAGGCGGTGCAGGTGGAAGGGGTGGAAGTCCAAGGCACCCTCTTCGCCGGGGCGGCGGTGAGCGTCCACGCCGGGCCCGGCACCGTGGCCCTCTTCGCCGGGCCAAGGAGGTGAGGCGTGCGGGCGGTGGTGCAACGGGTGAGCGAGGCCTTCGTGGAGGTGGAGGGCGAGGTGGTGGGGAGGATCGGCCTGGGCCTCCTGGTCCTCCTGGGGGTGGGGCAGAAGGACACCCCCGAGGACGCCCACTACCTGGCCCGCAAGATCGTTCACCTTCGGGTCTTCCCCGACGCCGAAGGGCGGATGAACCTCTCCCTCAAGGAGGTGGGGGGCGAGGTACTCCTGGTGAGCCAGTTCACCCTCTACGGGGACACCCGCAAGGGCAACCGCCCCTCCTTCGTCCAGGCCGCTCCTCCCGAGGTGGGCAAGCGGCTTTACGAGGTGGCCCTCGAGGCCCTCTTGGCCCAGGGGGTCCACGTGGAAACCGGGGTGTACGGGGCCCATATGCGGGTGCACCTGGTGAACGATGGGCCGGTCACCCTTCTCCTGGACTCGGGGGAGCGCCTCAGGCCCAGGTAGCCTCACCCCTCTCATCTTTTTCTGAAGTAGGGTAAGGCACTCCCCGAAAGAGGAGCGCCTATGCATAAGGTAGAACCCAAAGACTGGATCCCCCTCATCAAACCCTACACCAAGCCCAATACCCTGCGAAGCCTCCGCCAGGTGGCGGACACCCTCCTCCCCCTCCTCGCCCTCTTTTACCTGGCCCACAAGGCCCTTTCCGTTTCCTTGCCCCTCACCTTGGCCTTGGACTTCGTGGCGGCCCTTTTCTTGGTGCGGCTTTTCATCCTGCAGCACGACGCCGGACACGGCTCCTTCTTCCCCAAGAAGTGGATGAACGACCTCTTAGGCTTCTTCGCCGGAGTGCTCACCCTGGTGCCCTACCACCACTGGCAGCTCTCCCACGCCCGGCACCACGCCACCAGCGGCAACCTGGACAAAAGGGGCGTGGGGGACATCTACACCATGACCCTGGAGGAGTACCTGCAGGCCACCCCCCGGGAGCGCCTTGCCTACCGCCTTTACCGCAACCCCTTCGTCATGTTCCTCCTAGGGCCTATCTACGTCTTCATGCTCTCCTACCGCTTGCCCTTGGGCTACGGGTCCGAGCGCCCCTCGGTGCGCCACAGCGTGGCCCTCACCAATTTGGCCTTGACCCTCTTGCTTGCCGGCATCGGCGTCTTCCTGGGCTGGAAGACCCTCCTATTCGTCTACCTTCCCATCCAGTACCTAGCGGGGATGGTGGGCATCTTTCTCTTCTACGTGCAGCACCAGTTCGAAGACGCCTACTGGGAGCACGACCCCCGCTGGGAACACCTCAAGGCCGCCATGGAGGGGAGCACCTACCTGAAGCTCCCCAAGGTCCTCCAGTGGCTCACCGGGAACATCGGCTTCCACCACATCCACCACCTGGCCCCCAAGATCCCCAACTACCACCTGCCCAAGGTGCAAGAGGAGGTGGACCTGGTGAAGGTGGCCCCCACCGTGACCCTGAAAGACGCCTTTCAGATCGCCTTCGCCGACATGCACCTCCACGACGAGGAAAGCCGCAAGCTGGTGGGGTTTAAGGAGGCGTATCGGCGGCTCAAGGCCGCCCGGGGCAAGCTTTCCCTCTAGTGGCGGAAGTGCCGCACCCCGGTGAAGATCATGGCCATCCCCGCCTCGTCCGCCGCCTTTATGGAGTCCTGGTCCCGCACGCTCCCCCCGGGCTGGATGAGGGCGGCGATGCCGAACTCCGCCGCCAGGCGCACCACGTCGTCGAAGGGGAAGAAGGCGTCCGAGGCGAGGACCGCCCCCTTGGCCCCCTCCTTGGCGGTCTTCAGGGCGTGCTTGGCGGCGGCGTAGCGGTTGGTCTGCCCCACCCCGATGCCCAGGGTCATCCCCCCCTTGGCCACCACGATGGCGTTGGAACGCACGTGCTTCACCACCTTCCAGGCGAAGAGGAGGTCGCGCCACTCCGCCTCCGTGGGGGCCCGTTGCGTCACCACCCTTGGGGCCATGGGGTCTAGGGTGTCGGCGTCCTGGAGGAGCACCCCGCCCCGGATGCGCCGTACGTCCAGGTATGGGCCTTCGGCTAGGGCCGGGACCTCGAGGAGGCGCAGGTTCTTCTTCCGGGCGAAGACCTCCAAGGCCTCCTCGCTATAGCCTGGGGCCAGGACCACCTCCAAAAAGACCTCGGCCATGGCCCGGGCGGTCTCCCCATCCACCGGGCGGTTGCAGGCCACGATGCCCCCGAAGATGGACACGGGGTCCGCCTGGTAAGCCTTTCGGTAGGCCTCCAAAGGGGTTTCCCCCAAGGCCACCCCGCAGGGGTTCTGGTGCTTCACCGCCACCGCTGCGGGCTCGGCGAACTCCGAAACCAGGTTCCAGGCGGCCTCGGCGTCCAGGTAGTTGTTGAAGCTCATGGCCTTGCCCTGGAGCACCCGGGCCCCAAGGAGGGGGCCCTCCTCCCCCGCCACCCGGTACAAGGCCGCCTCCTGGTGCGGGTTCTCCCCGTAGCGCAAGGGGGAAACCCGCCTTAGGACCAAGAACTTGTCCTCGGGGAACTTCTCCCCGGAGAGCCACTCGGCGATGGCGGCATCGTAGGCGGCGGTGTGGGCAAAGGCCTTGCGGGCCAGGGCCCGGCGGAACTCGAGGCTCGGGCCCTCCTGTAGCGCCTGAAGCACCCGAGGGTAGTCCTCGGGGTCAGAAACGGGGAGGACCGCCAGGTGGTTCTTGGCCGCCGCCCGGAGCAGGGCGGGGCCCCCGATGTCCACCTGCTCCAGGGCCTCGGCGAAGGAGGCCCCCCGGGCCACCGCCTCCCGGAAGGGGTAGAGGTTCACCGCCACCACCCCAATCCTTTCCAGGCCCAAGGCCTTAAGCTCCTCCTCCTGGTCGGGGCGGGCCAGGAGGGCGGCGTGCACCTTGGGGTGGAGGGTCTTCACCCGGCCCTCCAGGATCTCGGGGAAGCCGGTGAAGTCCGAAATATAGGTAACGGGCAGGGAGGCTTCCTTCAGGGCCCGGTACGTCCCCCCCGTGGCGAGAAGGCGGAAGCCCAGGTCCAAAAGCCCCCGGGCGAAGTCCACGATCCCCCGCTTATCCGAAACGGAAAGGAGCGCCCACATGGAAGGGATTGTACCCGCTAGACTGAGGGGGATGACGATCTACGAGGCCATCAAGGAAACCATCAAGGAGGCCATGAAGGCCCGGGACCAGAAGACCCTGGACTTCGCCCGGGTGGTGAAGGCGGAGCTGGACCGCAAGGGGGACGGCAAGCCCCTCCCCGACGCCGAGGCGGTGAAGGTGCTCAAGGCCCTTAAGGAGATCGCCTTGGAGCAGGGTAACGCCTTTGAGGCGGAGTTCCTGGACCGCTTCCTGCCCAAGGAGATGAGCGAGGAGGAGATCGAGGCCTGGATCCGGGAAAACCTGGATCTGTCCCAGTTCAAGATCCCCCTGGCGGCCATCGGGGTGGTGACCAAAGCCCTGGGCCCTAAGGCCCCGGGCGAGAAGGTGCGGCGGGTAATCGAACGCCTGAGCTCATGAGCCCCTGGAAGCGGCTTTGCCTGGAAGAGATCCTCTCCGAGCCCGTGCGCCTGGTGCGGGAACGGCTTAGGACCCACACGGGCAAGGAGCTCACCTACATCTACCGCCCGGGGCCGGTGGCGGCGAGCTTCGTCCTGCCCGTGACCCTCCAGGGCACCGCCCTCCTCGTCCGCCAGTACCGCCACCCCACGGGGAAGTTCCTCCTGGAGGTGCCGGCGGGCAAGGTGGATGCGGGGGAAACCCCGGAGGAGGCGGCGCGGCGGGAGCTTCTGGAGGAGGTGGGGGCGAGGGCCCAGGAGGTGATCCCCTTGCCCCCCTTCCACCCTCAACCGTCCTTCACCGCTGTGGTCTTCCACCCCTTCTTGGCTCTGGGGGCGGAGGTGGTGGCGGCCCCGAGCCTCGAGGACGGGGAGCTTTTGGAAACCGTAGAACTCTCCTTGCCGAAACTTTACGCCCTCCTGGAGGCGGGGGAGGTGCAGGACGCCGCCACCGCCCTCACCCTCTTCTACGCCCGGCCCTACCTCTTGGCCCGGGGCCTCCTTGCGGTATAGCCTTGCGCCTTGGCGCATAAAGCGCGGGTGGGAAGCGCTCCTCGCCCCTGGTAGACTGGCCCCGTATGAAACCCGAGGTAAAAACGCCCCTTCCTGGACCCATGGCCCAAGCGCTCACCGAGCGGGCCGAGCGGGTGCTTTCCCCTTCCTACGTCCGCCCCTACCCCTTCGTCCCTGCCCGGGGGCAAGGGGTCTTCCTGGAGGACGTGGACGGGAACGTCTTCTTAGACTTCATGGCGGGCATCGCCGTGAACACCACGGGCTACGCCCACCCCAAGGTCCTCGAGGCGGTGCGGTCCCAGGCGGAGCGCTTCGCCCACGTCTGCTTCTCCGACTTCACCCACGAGCCCACCCTCTCTCTGGCGGAGCGCCTGGTGGGGCGGCTTGGAGGAAGGTATAGGGTCTTCTTTGGCAACTCCGGTACCGAGGGCATCGAGGCCGCCATCAAGCTGGTGCGCCACCACACGGGCCGCCCCTACCTCCTCGCCTTCACCGGGGCCTTCCACGGCAGGAGCCTGGGGGCCCTTTCCCTCACCGCCAGCAAGAGCGCCTACCGCAAGGGGTTTTCCCCCCTCCTGCCGGGGGTGGTGCACGTGCCCTTCCCGAACCCCTTCCGCCCCCCCTTGGGGGCCCGGCCCGAGGAGGTGGGGGAAGCGGTTTTGGACCACCTGGAGCACCTCTTCCGCACCACCTTGCCCCCCGAGGAGGTGGCCGCCTTCTTCCTGGAGCCCATCCAGGGCGAAGGGGGGTACGTGGTGCCCCCGAAGGGCTTCCTCCCCAAGCTCAAGGCCCTCCTGGAGCGCCACGGCATCCTCCTGGTGGCGGACGAGGTACAGTCGGGGGCGGGGCGCACGGGGCGCTTTTTCGCCCTGGAGCACGAGGGGGTGGAGGCGGACGTCTACGTCCTGGCCAAGGGCCTGGCCTCGGGCTACCCCCTAAGCGCCCTCCTCTTCCGGGAGGAGCTTGGCAGCTGGCGCCCCGGGACCCACGGCACCACCTTCGGCGGGCAGGCGGTGGCGGCGGCGGCAGCCCACGCCACCTTGGACCTCCTGGAAGGGGGCCTGATGGAGAACGCCGCCCAGGTGGGGGCGTACCTCCTGGAGGAGCTCAAGGGGATGCAAAAGCGCTTCCCCTTCCTGGGGGACGTGCGGGGTAGGGGCCTCATGATCGGGGTGGATTTCGGAAGCCCCGAGGAGGAGCGGCCCGACCTGCGGGACAAGGCCGTGGAGCGGGCCTTCCAAAGGGGGCTTCTGCTCCTCCCCGCCGGGCCCTCCGCCCTCCGCATCGCCCCGCCCCTCATCCTCACCCAAGAGGAGGCGGCCACGGGGCTAGAGATCCTGGAAGGGGTCTTCCGCAGCCTTTAGCCCGGGGGCCGGGCGTACGCCCCTAACCTACTTGGGCTCCCCGGGCCAGTCCCCCACCACCCCGGGGGCCGCCCATTCCATGGTGAGGAGTTCCTGCAAGCTGGCCTTGCGCCCAGCGGGGATGCGCACCACCCCCTTGCGGTCCTGGATGGGCCCGGTGAAGGGGTCAAAGGTGGGCTTGGGGCTGGACATGTCCTTGAGGAGGGCAAGGATCCGGTCGTACACCGGCACCTCCTTCCCCCCCACCCGCATCCGGGCCTTCTGCAAGAGGGGCACGTGCTTGGGGTTGATGGGGACGCCGTAGTCCGCCCCCATCTCCACCGCCTTGTGCTGGAGGAGCCAGAAGTAGTCCACCTTCTGCAGGTTCTTCGGGGTGTAGACGCCTTCCTTGACCTTCTTGAGGAAGTCGATGTAGATCGCGTCCCAGTGGACGATCTGCCCAGAAACCACGTGGTCGGGGGCGAACTTGAGCATGGGGGTGTAGTGGCCGAAGGCGTAGGCCCCCTTCTTGGCGGCGGTCTGGATCACCGTGGGGGTGTCCTCGGTGAAGGCGAAGACGTCCGCCCCTTGGGCGAGGAGGGCCTCCGTGGCTTCCCGGGCCTTGGCCGGGTCGTACCAAGCGTTGATCCAACGCACCAGGACCTGGGCCTTGGGGTTCACCGCCCGCACCCCCAGGGCGAAGGCGTTGATGTGCCGCTTCACCTCGGGGATGGGAAAGGCGGCCACGTAGCCCACTTTGCCCGACTTGGTGAGGGCGCCGGCGGCGAGGCCATTCAGGTAGTAGACCTGGTAGAAGTCCGCCATGTAGGTGGCCACGTTGGGGGCCCGCTTGAACCCGGTGGCGTGGGCGAAGATCACCTCCGGGTACTTCTTGGCCGCCTCGAGGACCGCCTCCATGTAGCCAAAGCTGGTGGCGAAGATGACCTTACACCCCTCCTGGACGAAGCGGTCCATCACCGGCAAGGCCTGGGCCTCGGGAACGCTTTCCACATAGCGGGTTTCCAGCCAGGGAAGCGCCGCCTCCGCCTTCTTCCGCCCCACGTCGTGGGCGTAGGTCCAGCCGGCATCCCCCACCGGTCCCACGTAGATGAAGCAGGCCTTAAGCTTCTCCCCCTGCGCCAGGCCCATCCCGAGAAGAAGGGCCAGTAGCCAAACCCGTTTTCGCATCCTTCACCTCCCCCGCTCAAAGGGCTGGCCCAGGGCCTTGGGGGCCCGGGACCGGCCCGAGAGGGCCAGGACCAGGATAACCAGGAGATAAGGCATGGCGGCAAAGGCCTCGGACGGTATAGGTACACTGCCCTGAAGCCGAAACTGCAGGAAGAAGAGGAGGCCGAAGAGGTAAGCCCCAAAAACCGCCCGCAAGGGCTCCCAGGCGGCGAGGATCACCAAGGCGATGGCCACCCAGCCGAGCCCTGCGGTCATCCCGTCCGTCCAAGAGGGGCGGTAGGCCAAGGAAAGGTAAGCCCCCCCCAGGCCGATGAGCCCGCCCCCAAGCCCCAGGGCCAGGTAGCGCACCCCCTCCACGCTCACGCCAAAGAGGTCCGCCGCCTTGGGGTTCTCCCCCACGCTCCTCAGGTACAGGCCAAAGCGGCTCCGGTAGAGGAGGAGGTGAAGCAATAGGGCCAAGAAGAGGGCGCTTAGGGCCAAGGGCGCCTCCGGCAGGGCCGTTTCCAAGGGTACCCCTTCGTAGCGCTTGCCCAGCATCCCCGACGCCCCAAGCCCCAAGGCGGCCACCGCCAACCCCGCCACGAAGGGGTTGGCCCTTAAGGTAATGGCAAAGAGCCCCAGAAAGAGGGCCAAAGCCACCCCCGCCCCCACCCCGGCCACCACCCCCAAGAAGGGCCCTGCCCCCAAGGCGGCGGCGAAGGCGGCGAGAGCGGAAAGGGCCATGATCCCCTCCACCCCCAGGTTCACCACCCCGCTCCGCTCGGCCAGGAGCGCCCCCAAGGCGGCGAGCAGGATGGGGGTACCGAAAAGCACCGCGCGCACCAACGCCTCTTCCATCACCGCCTCCAGATAAGGCGGTGGCGGCTCGCCGCCTCCGCCCCAATCAAGGCTAAAAGCAGTAGCCCCGCCACCACGTCCACCACCCTAAAGGGCATGGAAAAGGCGAGCTTCAAGGCGTCGCCCCCCGCCAGGATGAGCCCGAGGAGGGGGGCCGTGAGGAGGGTCAGCCCGGGCCTTCCCCGGGCGAGCCACGCCACCAAAATGGCGGTGAAGCCGTAGCCCAAGGAGATCTGGGCGGGCTCCAGAAGCCTCCCGTGAATTCCCGCCACCTCCCCCACCCCGGCAAACCCCGCAAGGAGCCCCGAGGCCAAGGCCACGAGGAGCATCAGCCTCCCTTCCTTGAGCCCCAGGTAGCGGGCCGCCTGGGGGTTTTCCCCCAGGACCCTCAGGGAAAAGCCCAAGGAGGTACGGAAGAGGAGGAGGTGTAGGAGTAGGGCCGCCCCCACCCCAAGAAGCAGGGTAGGCCAGTGGACCAGGCTGTCCCCAAGCCGGGGAAGCCGGGCCGCCTCGGGAAAGCGGTCGGTGTAGAGGAAGCCGAAGACGAACTGCCCCTTCCACGGCCCCGCCACCAGGTAGACCACCAGGTAGTAGGCCAGGTAGTTCTGCATGAGGGTGGTGAGGATCTCGCTGGCCCCAAAGCGCACCCTGAGCCAGGCGGCCAGCCCCGCCCACAAGGCCCCCAAAGCCCCCCCGAGGAGGAACATGAGGGGAAGGGTATAGGGCCCCGGGGGAAGGAAGAGGGCCACGTAAGCCGCCCCCACCGCCCCCAAGAGGAGCTGCCCCTCAGCCCCGATGTTGAAAAAGCCCACGCGAAAGGCCAGGCTCAAGCCCGCCCCGATGAGGAGGAGGGGGATGGCCCGCCGGGCCACCTCGGCCAGACCCAAGGGGTCCAAGAGGGGGGTGAGGAGGATTTCATAGGCCCTAAGGGGAGAAACCCCATAGGCCAGGAAGAGGAGGCCCAAGAGGAGGAGGGCCAAAAGCAGAAAGGCCCCGTAGCTCAAGGCCACCTTCTTGGGACTGGGAGCGGGGTCCAGCTCCAGCCTCATGCCCGCCCCTCCGCCATCATCCGGCCCAGCCGCTCCCGGTCCGCCTCCTCCCGGGGGACGGGCCCCACCAGCCTCCCGTGGTACAAGGCCGCCACGCGGTGGGAAAGGGCCAGGATCTCGTCCAGGTCCTCGCTCACCAGGAGGATGGCGGCCCCTTGCCGGGCCAGATCCAGAAGCCGCCCGTGCACCTCCTCCGCCGCCCCCACGTCCACCCCGTAGGTGGGGTGCATGGCGAGGACCAGCCTGGGCCCGCCCCGTAGCTCCCGGGCCAGGATTACCTTCTGCACGTTGCCTCCCGAGAGAAACCGCACCGGCGTCCGGGGGGAAGGGGCCTTGATGGCGTAGGCGGCCATGAGGGTCTCCGCTTCCCTCTCCAGGGCGCGGTAGTCCAGGAGGCCGAAGCGGGCGTAAGCGGAGTAGGTGCGCAGGGCCAGGTTCTCCGCCACGCTCATCCCCCCCACCACCCCCATGGCCCGCTCCTCGGGGATGTGGGCCACCCCCAAGGGGAAGACCTGGGCCGGGTCCTTGGGCAGGGGCTGGCCCAGAAAACGCACCTGGCCCCGGTAGGGCCTAAGCCCCGCCAGGGCCTCCAATAGCTCCTTCTGCCCGCTTCCCGCCACCCCAGCGATGCCCAAGACCTCCCCCGCCCGCAAGGCGAAGGAAACGTTCTGGACGGGAAAGCCATGCCGGGGCACCAGGAGGTTTTCCACCTCCAAGACCACCTCCTCCCGGGGCGGCGGGGCCTTAGGCGGGGGGCTCGGGCTCCGCCCCACCATGAGGCGCACCAGGCGCTCCTTGTCCGCCTCCTCCCGGGAAAGCTCCCCCACCTTCTCCCCCGCACGGAGCACGGCGATGCGGTCGGCCAGAGCCAGGACCTCGTCCAATTTGTGGCTGATGAAGATGACGGCGAGGCCCTCCGCCTTTAGGCGGGCCACCTCCTGGAAAAGCCCCTCCGCCTCCTTCGGGGTGAGGACGCTGGTGGGCTCGTCCAGGATGAGGACCCGGGGGCGGTTGAGGAGGGCCCTGAGGAGCTCCACCCGCTGCTTCTCCCCGGCGGAGAGCCGTTCCACCTTGGCCTCGAGGTCCACCCCCAGGGGATGGTCCTGGAGGAGGGCCCTAAGCTGCGCCAAAAGGGTCCTGCGGGCGAAGAAGGGGGGGAGGTCTAGGCCCAGGGCTAGGTTTTCCGCCACGGTGTGGGCCTCGATGAGCTCGGGGTGCTGGGGCACCAGGGCGATGCCGAGCTCCTGGGCCGCCTTGGGGGAGGGGATGCGCACCTCCTTCCCGTCCAAGAGGATCCGCCCCTCGTCGGGGGCGTAGAGGCCGTAGAGGATGCTCACCAAGGTGGTCTTCCCCGCCCCGTTTTCCCCCAGAAGGGCGAGGACCTCCCCCCGGCCCACCTCGAGGGTGATGCCCCGGTTGGCCACCACGGGACCGAAGCGCTTGGTGATGTTTTCTAGCCGCAACATGGAAAGGGGCAAGGCCCCGGGGCCAGAATACCACGCTACCAGGCCAAGGCCAGGCCCTCGGCTCGGGGGTCGCTGGCGGCCACCAGGGCGTCCCCTTCCCTCAAGATCACCTGCCCCCGGCCAAACAGCCCGTACTCCGCCTCGTAGCGCACCCGGTGCCCCAGGTCCTTGAGGAAAAGGGCCGTGGCCTGAGGAATGCCCGGCTCCAAGAGCACTTCGTCCCCCCCACCCCCCGGCACCACCTGCCACCGGGGCCGATCCAAGGCCGCCTGGGGGTTCAGGCCGAAATCCGCCAAGGCCACCACCACCTGCACGTGCCCCTGGGGCTGCATGAACCCCCCCATCACCCCAAAAGGCCCAAGGGGCCTTCCCTCCCGGGTGAGGAAGCCGGGGATGATGGTGTGGTAGGGCCTTTTCCCCGGCCCCACCCGGTTGGGGTGGTCCGCCTCCAGGGAAAAGCCCAAGCCCCGGTTGTGCAGGGCGATCCCCGTCCCCGGCACCAGGACCCCGGAGCCGAAGCCTTGGTAGTTGGACTGGATGAGGGAGACCATCACCTCCCCGTCCGCCGCCGCCAGGTAGACCGTCCCCTCCGGCCTGAGCCCGGGAAGGACCTTGGGCAAGGCCCTCTCCCCGATGAGCCGACGCCTCTCCGCCACGTAGGCCGGGGACAAGAAGGCCTTGGGGTCTAGCTCCAGGTACCGGGGGTCGGCCACGAAGCGGAAGGCGTCCGCCAGGGCCAGGCGCATGGCCTCCACCTGCAGGTGGTAGCTCAAGGGGTCCTCCGGCCTCAGGTCAAACCTCTCCAGGATGGCCAAGGCCAAAAGCGCCGCCACCCCCTGGCCGTTGGGAGGGAGCTCGTGCACCGTGAGGCCCCTGTAGTCCAGGGAAAGGGGTTCCACCCACTCCGGGGCGTGGGCCTTCAGGTCCTCCAAGGTGAGGAGGCCCCCCGTGTCGGCGCTAAAGCGGGCGAGGGCCTCGGCCAAGCGCCCCCGGTAGAGGCTTTCCCCGTAGGTTTCGGCGAGCTCCCGCAAGGTCTGGGCGTGGAGGGGGCTCCGCCACACCTCCCCCACCCTAGGGGCCCGGCCCCCGGGGAAGAAGACCTCCTTGAAGGCGGCGAACTCCGGGCCCGTGAGGGACAGGTAGATCCCCTCCGCCCGCTTCCAGGCCCTCCCCGTCTCCGGCCCCACGGGGAAGCCCTCCTCGGCATAGCGGATGGCGGGGGCGAGAACCTCGGGGAAAGGGAGCCTGCCCCACCGTTCGTGTAGGGCCCGCCACCCCGAAACCGCCCCCGGCACCGTCACCGGAAGCCAGCCCCTTTCCGGCATTCTCCCCTCGGGCAGGCGCTCGAGGGTGAAGGCCATGGGGCTTTTGCCCGAGGCGTTCAGGCCGTGGAGCCTCCCATCCCAGACCTGGGCGAAGAGGTCCCCCCCAATCCCGTTGGAGGTGGGCTCCACCACCGTGAGGCAAGCGGCCATGGCGATGGCGGCGTCCACGGCGCTTCCCCCCTTGAGGAGCATCTCCATCCCCGCCAAGGCCGCCAGGGGCTGGCTCGTGGCCACCGCCCCCCGCCGGCCCAAGACCACGTGCCGCCGGGAGGGGTAGGGGTAGTAGGCGAGATCCATACCGGAGCTATCCTTCACTCAGCCACCTCCACCCGGTTTCTCCCCGTGTTCTTAGCTCCGTAGAGAGTGTGAGCCGCGCGAAAAAGGCTTTCCTCCTCTTCGCCAAACAGGTATTCGGCCACGCCAAAACTTGCGGTCACGCCAAGACTTTGCGCCCCAATGGTTTGCCGAAGCCGCTCCGCCAAACGTTGCGCATCCTCTGTCCGCGTAGAAGGCAACAAAAGGGCAAATTCCTCCCCTCCCCACTGCGCTACCCCATCCTCCCGACACACCCTGGTTACAAGCAAACAAGCCACCCGACGCAAGGGCTCCCCTCATAACCGTGGCCTCGGGGAATGATCCAAGACGCCACGGTAAGTTGTCCCAGAAGCACAGTAGTCACGTACGCCAAAATAGCGCTTCTCTCTCGTCGCCCCAAACCCCCCCACGCCACCCTGCCGTACAGCAAAACCGTCCAGATAAGGGAATACCGCCAGGCCGCCCCCACCGGACGGGCAAAGGTAGCCAACAGATAAGTGGCTGGGATCCAATTGCCAAACGAGAGGAATTGCCAACCTTCTACCCCCCTGTGTAAAGAGCGGGCAATCTCCAGTAGGAAATACACCCCGCTCCATGAACCAAGTTACGGGGAGTCCGTCTAGGCCCCTGGGCATAGGCAGGGGCAAATACAGCCCCTACCGCCAAACAGCCAACAAGCTCCCATCCCGTGGGAGGAAGAATGACAAACCGGACCACCAAGCCACCGATAAGGCCCACCCAACTCAAGGCGTAAAGAAACCGAAACGTCGAGTCCATAGACCTGGACCCCAGTATACCAAGGACCTTCGCAGCCTCCTACGCCGCATCGCTAACAAGGACCTTGGGAAAGGAGCTACGCCCTCATTCCCTGGGACGGCTACATGGAGCAGGCGGAAGCGGTCCTAGCCGAGACCAGCAGGGCACCCTAAGCCGCCACGGACCCCTCTTTGGGTCTCAAGGCCTCCGCCACGAAGGCCCCCATCACCCCTAGCATGAGCCCTAGGACCACCGCCACGGCAAAGATGAGGGCCCGCTTGGGCGCCACCTTCTCATAGACGGGAAAGGCGGGGGCGATGATCTGGGCTAGGCTATTCTGCGAGCTTGCCAGTTCAATCTGGAGGTCCGTCTTCTTCTGGCTCAGGGCCAGGTAAGCGTTCTTGGCGAGCTCCAGGGCTTGGTTCACCTGGTCTTGCTCCACCTGCGCCCTGGCTACCCGCTCCCTAAGAAGCGCAATGCGCGCTTCCACCTGAGCTAGCCGCGCCTCGAGGGCCGCCTTCCGGGCCGAGAGCCGGGCCTCCTCCGCCTGGGCGTCGATGAGGGCCGAACGCAGGCGTTGGTACTCGGGGTTCGGGTTATCAAAGGCGAGATCGGAAGCGGTGAGCTGGGCAATCTGGTCGTAGCGGGCGCGGAAAGTTTCGTAAGCAGCCTTCTTGGTGTTGTACTCCAGGGTGATGGCCTCCTTCTCCCGCTCTTGGGTAGCGATTTGCCCTCGGAGAGTGTCCAGTCTTTCGCCTAACCTCTCCACCTCTTGCTTCAAGTTGTCCCCCTCCGCTCGCAGTGCGGAGATCTCCGCTCGCAACCCCACCGCCCGTTCCAAAAGGGGCCCATACGCCGGGTTTACCTCTTGCACCCGCAACTTTAGGTTCGCTAAGGCCGCCAGCCCCTCCTGCGCCACCGCTGCAGCCACCACGGGGTCCGCCACTACCTCCTTCAGCGCATCCAGCAATTTGGGCTCGCCCGCCAAAGCTGCCTCCACCTCCCGAAGCGCAGCTTGCTTAACCTCCTCATCGGTGGCGATTTGGACCAAACGCACACTCGCCTCGCTCAAGCGTTGTGCCAAGCGTTCTTGCTCCCTTTGCCACTCCGCCAAGCGTTCCCGCCTGCGAAAGCTTTCCAAGGCTTTAGCTGCCTGAACGTAAGCCTGCCGCGCCCGCTCCGTTTCCGCCTGGAGGGCACGCTTAGCCTCTTCCAGCCGCTTATTGATAATCGCCAGTTGCTCTGGGGAAGTGCCGATGGGCACGAGCCTGGCCTGCCGCGCCGCCTCGGCCTGAAGGCTTTCGATACGGCCCCGCACCGCCGCCAGGTCCCGCTCGAGGCCCGAACGCTCCTGGTCTAGGCTCACCCGCTCTCCCGTCTTGGCGTCCAGCTCCGCCCGGTCCTGTGCCAAAGTGCTAGCCCGTTGGAAGGCCTCCCAGCGGGCCTGGGCCTCGCGGTAAGCCTTCTCCGCAGGGGCAATCTGCTCCTCCAGAGCCTGAAGATTAGCCCGTAAGCGTGCCAGAGGTATCTCGTTAACTCGCCTGGTGATCGCCTCCGCCCACAGGTTAGCCGCCTTGGCCGCCACCTCGGGGCTGGGAGCCCGTACGGTCAAGGAGGCCACCACGGGAGGCACCTGGCCCTGGGGCACCACCTGCTGCCGCGGCGTCTCGTTCTTGATTTGGAAGTCCTTCACCATCCGCTCCAGACCCGGGGTGTTTCCCTGGTCCTGCCAAGCAGTGGGAAGCTTCCCCTCTTTCCGTAGAGCCTCCCATACCTCCCGCGTCACCTCGTCGGAAAAGGCAATGGCCCGGAGGCCCTCAAAGGTAACCAGGTTCTGCCCCTGCACCTGGATGCGCTGCTCCAGTTGCGCCTGCACCTGCACTGGGGCCACGTTCACCGTGGCGGTGGAGGCGTAGCGGGGCTCAGCGATGAAAAAGCCATAGATAAGGGCCGCCACCCCGAAGACCAAGGGCAGGCCCAAAATCAGGTTCCGGTGCCGTTTGAGAACCTCAACGATATCGCGCAGCGAAAGCTCGTCCCCAGGAGTCTCCACCATAGCGCCCTCACTTTACCCCACAGCGCCTTAATATGCCCCCCTCCGGGTCAGCACCACCCAGAAAGTACGTGCCAGGATGTAGAGGTCCAACCACAAAGACCAGTTGCGAACATAATAACTATCCAATGCTACCCGTTCAGAATAAGAAGTGTCTGTACGTCCCGATACTTGCCATAATCCCGTAAGACCTGGCCATACCTGTATGTAGAGGTCGAAGGCAGTCCCATATTTCTTAACTTCGGCCTTCACAATCGGCCTGGGCCCAACTAGACTCATCTCTCCCTTAAGAACATTCCACAACTGAGGGAGTTCATCCAAACTACTTTTGCGCAAAATATGCCCCACTACCGGCAATATTCTCGGGTCCTTTTTCAACTTAAAGTTCTGTTCCCACTCGAGTCTTGCTTCACGATTATGCTCTAAATACTCTTGCAAACGCTTGTCGGCATCAAGGTACATTGTACGCAACTTCCAAATGCGAAACACTTTCCCTTTGTACCCTACTCGCTCTTGCGAGTAAAAAGGTGGTCCCGGGCTGACCAACTGGATCAAAAGAGCAAAGAACACAATGATTGGAACACTAACCACTAAACCCAGGATAGCCAAAAAGTAGTCAATCACTTTCTTAAGAATCTTGTTTCTTCGCAATAACAAATTCTTTTTCACTTCCAACGCTAAAACACCCGCAAGATCCCTACCGGAAACCCAAAGGCTCTGCAAGCCAAGTAAGTCAGGTACCAAAATCACTTGGGAAAACGGCAGCTCCTGAAGAAGCTTAACTAATCGCTCCCTTCCAACACCGGGCATAGCCACTATCGCTACCTGGACTCCCCTCCCTAGCCACCTCCCTGCCTGTTCTAAGGGGCCAAATACAGGCAACCCCTCCACTTCCTGGCCCCATTTCTTAGGATCGTCGTCTAAAAACCCAATAGGGTTAAGGCCTAGAACCTTTTCTCTTTGTAGGGCTCGCGCTACTAAAGCCCCCGTTTTGGCTGCACCCAAAATGAGAACCGGGGCACCCCAAATGCGCAGGCGGACCATTACCTCTCTAGATAAAGCCGAACCTAGGGGTACTAGAACTCCAGCATACCCCATAGCAAGAAGCAACACGCCCCGGAACCACCCATCCTTGAAGAAAAACCACTCCCACGCTATGAGGGTGAGGAACATCAACAACGTCACCTGTACTTCGCGCCGAAGCCTCTCCACCGGGGCAAGTCCATAGCCTGGGTATAGCCCAGCTAGAAAGTATCCGATAACAAAGACGAGAAGTCCAAAGACCATGGAAACTAACGTATCCCGGGCAATGAAGCTGTGGAATACTCCAGCGAAGGGCAAGTGAGTGAAGTACCCGAGAAAAAGAGAGGCTTCCAAGGCGATAACGTGGGCAACTATAAGGGGAATTACGGAGAAAACTCTTTGGCGCCTTAACCGGGTCAGTCCACCCAAGGATTCTGAAGACTCAGCCTGATTTTCCGTTCTCCCCACATCCCACTTTGCGTTCATAGCCGAACTCCCCCTTTTTAAACACGAACACCTAACATATCTTGGTAAAGCTCCAATACCTCGCCAACCATACGCTCCACTGAAAACCCCTCCGCAAGCTTTTTGCTTTGCATTCCCATGGAATGGCGCAGCACCTCATCAGCTAGCAGCAGCCTCAAGGCCTCTACCAGAGCTTCAACGTCCCCTGGCGGAATTATAAGGGCATTTCTTTCTGTGGCTACCCGAGATACAGAGGGTAGGTTTGTAGCTACCAAAGGAAGCCCTTCTGCTGCAGCTTCCAATAATGCATACGGCAAGCCTTCATATGAACTCGGCAAAACAAAGACGTCCATCCCTTTCATGGCCCTTCTGCCTTCCATAAAGCCCGCCCAGATTACGTCAACGCCTAACTCTTCAGCCAATCGTTTTAACTCCCCTTCCAACGCACCGCGTCCAACGATCACCAAACGAGCCTTCGGATGCTCACGCGCCACCTTGGCAAAGGCTTTAAGCAGCGTCTGGGGAGACTTTTGAGGATCCAAGCGGCCCACAAAGCCCACTACCACATCGTCCTCCTCCACCCCCCAAGCGCGGCGCACCTCCTCCCGAACCCCCGGCTGAGGTTCGTCAAGGCGAATACCGTGCAGGATTACCCTCACCTTGGTCCTTGGGTACCCCAGCCGAAAAGCTTCCTCCGCATCCTGGTCCGCCACCGCAACCAGCCGGTCCGTGAGCAAGGATAACCCTCGCTCCACCATCTCGTAGAGCCAAAGACTTCCTGCTCCAAACTCCTGGAATTCCCGGACAAAGCGAGCCAAAGTAACGAAACCATGGGGCGTATACACCACCGGTGGCCCACCCAATAGACGGAGAAGCCGCGCAAGGGCTCCGGCCTTAGAACTGTGACCATGCACCAGGTCAAATGGGCCTTTCTGCGCCAAGTAACGGCGCAGGCTAAGCAATGCTTGGAGATCGCTCGGGTGAGGAGAACGCCGCATGGGAACCTCCACCAAGTGCACCCCTGCCGCTATTAAATTCTCTAGGCCCTTCTCCCAAATCGCATCCGCACGAAGGGGAGAGTACGCCAGGTGAACGTCCACACCTCGGCGAGCAAGGCCCTCACACAAGTCCACTACATGGCGGGCAGTGCCACCGCCTGTGGCCTCCAGGATGTGGAGAACCCTCATCAAAGCCATCCCCTCCGACCTTCAAGACGCTGCTTAAGCCAGCGCACCCACGGAACGGGAACCACCAGAAGCAAGGCATTTTTCACTAAACCCAACCAGCTTTCCCTTACCCAAGGGTCAAAGTAACGGACCATAATGCGCAAACGACTCCACACCTGCTTTCGCCGCTTTGTAAGGGAGATACCTCGAGGATTCACATGGCACCGCAGGACAACCCTTTCCAAGTTTGCGACAGGATATCGCCTAGTAATTCGGAAAAAAAGCTCAAAATCCTCTGCTGCCTCGTACGCCTCCGAGTACAAACCCACCTCTCTAAGCACCGAAGCCCTAAACATCACAGCGGGATGGATGAAACAACTTCGAGCATGCATGATCCGGCGAATATCCTCGTATTTTGTGGGGAAACGCTCCCTAAAAACCTCCCTTCCCTCATCGTCCACAAACTCCACCTGCCCGCCCACAAGCGCATACTCTGGATTTTTATCCAAAAATTCCATCTGATGGAGGAATCGGCCAGGTAAGCTTACATCCCCAGCATCTAAGCGGGCTACGTATTCATAACCACGCTCCAGAATCCAGTTAAGCCCGTAATTTAGGGCTCGTTCAATGCCTACATTCTGCTCCAGCCGAAGCAAGTAGCCCTTATGCTCCCCAGGTAGGTTAGGCAGCTGAATGGGCGGTTGGCTACCGTCATCCACCACGACTATATCCAAGGGAACCTCTGCAGGTAGCGTGGACAGGGATTTTTCCAGCCCAGCCTGATCCTTGTACACGGGTATTAGCACGGCAATCCTATTCATATAATCACCACCTATCAAAGATCGTCCGGTACGGTAAGAAGGGCGTCAACGTCCCCGTCAGTTGCCCATCATAATCTACCAGAAAATTTCTATAAACTGCCACCGCGCCTAATACGCCTGCTACAATCAGGGCCCGAATAAACACCCTGTCTGGCGCTAGTTTCCACCGTTCATATTCCCGTAATAGCACCAGCGGAGCAACGAAGGTCATAAGTTCCAGAAAGCGTAACCCCGCATACGAAACCATCGCCAGAACTTGAAAAACGACGGAAGGACCCACTACCCAAAAAAACATGCGCACTTTCTGCGCTAAGGGCACCGACGACATAGCAAAAGCAATCCAAAGGAAAATGACTAGGGCAAAACGCGACAAACCCGAGAAAGAGAAGGGGGTTTCATAGTCAGAGTAAAGGGAAAGCTTTGCTTCAAAATATTCGAAGCGAAGCCCAAGCATCGCCACCATCAGTAGGACTCCAACGCCTATAAAGAAGAGCCCACGCGAAGTCTTCCACTTTAATTCTGGGAGAAAAAGCAAGGCCAGGACAAAAACCATGCTGTAATGGAACAAAACCGCCAGAATAGCTAGAATACCTGCGGATAGCCAGCTATTGCGCCGAAAAGCTTGCCACGCTAAAAGGACAAAAGCAAGGCCAAAGCCCGCTCGAACCGCGTTCATCCCATACTGGTAGATGAACAAGGGAAAGAAATAGGAGACAAAAAAGAGAAGCTCTAGACGATCTGCTCGAATAAGAAAAATACACAAAAGGACAACAAACAAAGCACCCAGCACCCGGAGCGCAACCACCTCTGACCCGGTCAGCCATAGTAACGCCTTTGAAAGCAACACGAAGCCCGGCTCCCACCCCTCTAACCAGAAACCGCCTGCACCCTCCAAAAGGTCCCGTAGAGCCAGCTCGTAAATCCCATACGTATCCGTGCCGCTATCACGAATTGTTATCAAAACGCCAGCAAATAGCAGCGCAGGGAAGAAAACAAGCCGATTACGCAGCCCAGCATGCCACAGCAATAAGCCCCAGTAATTAAGAGCCCATCCAACTATATAGACCACAGTTATCCTCGCACGCTTTTGGTGCGCTTACCAGATGCTTCTTCGTACGAAACCAAGTTGCCGCTAAGTCCCAACCATGCTGCCCGAGCCCAGAAAACAAGGCCATTCCAGTCCCAACGGCGTACCCCCAAGAAAAACCAAAGATGCCGCACTAGGTCAAAAAGCACTCTTATGGGCCAGAATGGGTAATACTTCCGGAAAACATACATCCGATTGCGGAACATGTAGTAATCTTTACGTGGATTCCCCGGTCGTGTCAAGAGTTATGTGTAAGAGTCTGTGTACGGGGGGCATACCGCTCCTGAAGCATCTTCTCCAGCACCTCCTTCACCTCCGAGAACCCCTTTAGTTTCCGTTCTGCCCACCTCCCTTCCTGCCTCTCCGACTCCAGGTAAAGAAGCTTGTACACCGCCTCTTCCTTAGGAAACTTGTGGTCCCGCACCTTCGTCCCACGCCGCACTTCCCGGATAAACCGCTCCATCAGGTTGGTGCTCCGCAGGTACGGCCAAAGCACCTTGGGGTACCCGTAGAACCGCAGGAAG